>MNIY01000117.1 GCA_001919995.1 Ktedonobacter sp. 13_1_20CM_4_53_11 | reverse complement strand
TTTCGCATGCGTTCGATGGTCGATTTTTTGGGGGAGTTGTGCGGCTGTGTCAAGCGAGTAGACCCCCATGCCAAAACGGCGATTGCGCTGCTCCCCCAGGATCTGGGGCAGGTTGATGAACTGGCTGCTCTGCCACACCTGGATACTGTTGGCGGTCATCTCTTCTGGCAGTTACTGCATGAAGATGTCTCAGTAGTGGAAAAATGGGGGCGCAGTATCGTCGAGGGTGCGCGCCAGTATGGGAAACGCAGCCAGCTCTGGTTACAGAACTTTAACCTGGTTGGTGGCGAGGAGCAGGCATTAGAGAGCGCTTTCAAGCAAATAGTCGGCCTTGAACCAGATGAGGTAGCGGGTTATTATTATTGGCGAAACAATGAAGATCCCTGGTGTGTCTGGCAGACGACGCGCAGGCTGTTGCGGAGCATCCCCCGGCGCCAGTTATTCTGGCACAAGATGGTATCGTCAAGTTAGCAGGGAGGGAAGTGACTTTTTTTCGATCTCGTATGGTCGATTAAAAAGGCCTTCATCTCTTGTCGCTTTTGATTGGTGGAAAGAGGTCCTCAATCGACCAGTTGCCGATGTATTTGACCAGGCGAGCACCGTGGTTGAACAGGATAGCACTCACATCACCAATGTGCTCACGTTGTGGCACATAGATAGTAATGATATGAAACCCCTGACGTGCCGCTGCTAAGTACAGTTCACTTGTGGCTCCCTCATCTGACGTGACTTCTAACTTATGAATAATCTGCCAAAAAAGCCCTTCCTTCCGCACGTGCTCCTGGAAAGCTGAAGGAAAATCTTGACTGGGGATGAACGCAATATCTTCCGCATGATACCTGGCATCCACAAGTTCCTGGACGGCCTGTTCACCCTCCAGCAATGAGTCGAACACCCCAAACACATGCTTCCTGGGAAAGGATAGTGTTGAACCAACATGCTGAAAAGTCGTGTCTTTTGTCATGAATGGACTCCTTTTCTGTGCTCAACGAGGCTCCAGGTCTGTGGTGAGCGCCTCAGCGATCCTTCCACCACCAGTTGCACCTCGTCCTCTCTGATGCTAGTATGACGAGGAAGCGTCATGGAAGCGTCACGAGCATCGTCATGGGTGCTGAACAACAAGAAACTCGGGAACTGGTAACGAGTACAGATGGAACATGGCTCTTTCTTGTGCTCTGGTGAAGCGAAGAACGCCAGATGCGGTCAGGTGAGAGGAGAAATACAAAGGGATGCGACCACGGAACGGTCGCATCCCTTTGTATTTCTCTTTATACAAAACTGACTACGATTTGATCGATGTTTGCTTGCTGTCTTTATCTTCCTGGTGAATCTTCTCGAGCAATTCACGCAGGTCGTTGATACGCTGCTTTGTCTTGTTGTCGATCTCTTTGGCTGAAAGCAGGATGGCCTGTACGCCTATGGTCATCAGTGTATAGGCATCAGACTCGCTGAGATCGTTAGTGACACTCAAGAGAGCAGGATAGCGCACAGCCTCGCGCACGGCGCGATATTGCAGTATATCCTCAATGGACAATTTGCTGATGTTCTTTGGGAAACCAAAATCTAATTGTACCGCGGTGATATTATCGAACGCCGTCAGGTTGCGGATGAAGATGGGGTAGAGTTCTCCTTCGCGCATTGGGACGGTAACGACCAGGTCGAGATCCTTGACATGCTGTGCCAGGAGACTGGCCGGTGCGTCTAAGGGGAGCACGATGTAGGCAATACCCTGTTCTTTGATCTGTTCCAGCCTTTCGCGTGTCAGTGTATCCCAACCGCCGGTGATGCGTAGACCAGTGACGGCCTTCTCGTTACTGGCCTGGGCAGCCTCAGTGACGCTTTTCAGTGTTTCAGGCCAGGAAGTATCCTTCCCATCCCACGTGAAGAGCAGACCGTCGGCTCCAGCTTTGAGCGCGGCCTCGGCATTGCTGACATCGGCTGTTGCCAGTTCGATGACGATAGCTGCGGCTCTCGGCTTTGTCTCTTGCCTGTTTTTCCCTAAAAAGCCCATGCCGCTGCCTCCCTGCGCTCGACGTGCTTGCGCGAACATGTCTAGCAGTTTACTCATATTCTTTTGTAACTCCTTATTGTTTTACATCACGTTCGCTTCCTTCGTGGAGAGAGTGCGTGATGTATGACATCTATTGTTATATCTGCAAGGCAGAATTTAGTTTATTATACAACAAACTCCACAGCCCTGGGGAATACCTCTCGGTCCCTTCGGCATGGAGTGCGTACTCTGTCGAGTCAAGACAAGCCACCAAGACGGCCATCGGCTGAAATGGTGGAGCTGTGTCAGCTACGGCTTCCACGAACAAACTACCCTCTAAAAGCTGATGTGTCCACTTAAGACACTGTTTATAAGCGAGAAAGCATTTTATCATACTCGGCATGGGAACCGATCCAGAACCAGAGGAGGCAGTCTGGCTGACGAATGGCAAGGGCACGATAGTGAAGGCCTACGCGTACTGAATAGACAGGACCACGAGGACTGACTTGCTTAAAAGACAGGCTCGGATGTGAGGGGTTAGCTCGAAAGAGCCGATAGGCTTCATTAGCCTGTCTTTGCACCGACTCTGGCAATTCGGCGAAAAGGGCGTGAAATTGTTTCGTGCGCTTCGACTTCACGAGAGAAAGCTCTCGCCAGTAATTTCCTCTGTTTCCCCGGCTGCATCCTCTGCAAGTGCTTCAGCTATCAGGTTTTCAAGAACACGCTCAGATCTGGGATCGTGAAAGAGGGCTTGCCAGCGCTTTTCCGAGGCTAGTTCCTGTCGTATAATCTCAACAATGTGTCTTTGCTCGTCCTCAGGAAGCTGTGCTACTTCCTTAAAGGCTTCTTCCAGTGATTCAAACATGGCTTTCTCTCACTCTTAAAGATATGACAATCCATCTGTTCCCATTCCTGCGCTTGTCAATAGTGTATCACTATCCCGGAATGAGGGCAACGTCTGCCACGAGTATCATAGACATGTGGAGATCAGGCTTGTCATCCTGAGCGCGAGCTTTGGATCTCGCTCGACTGACGGAGAGATCCAAAGCTCGCGCTCAGGATGACAGGCCGGACCCCTCTCAAGCCCGCTCACGGGAAGCCTTCTCTCCAAATATCTACAACTATCACTCCTATCTTGCTTGCCGCATCGCGTGCAATCGCATATAATGGGACACATTATAAGCAATAAATTTGGTGGCCGACTTATCTTAATCGGCTAGTAGAGGCAGGGGAGTGTACAATGTTGCAAGAAGCTGTGGACGAATATTTAGTCGCACTTTCGACTTCCTCGAATGAGGATGAACGTGGGCGAATCAATCACAATACGACAGCAGCCTATCGCAATGATCTGACGCAGTTCTGTGCGTATTTGAAGCAACATGGAGTAGAGAACTGGCCGCAGGTCACCAGCGAGCAATTAGCGGGCTATCTTTTAGAGATGCGCGAGGCCCAGGCGTATCGTCCAACTACCATTGCACGTAAAATTGCAGCCATAAAAGCGTTTTTTCGTTATCTGCGTAGCCAGGAATATATCGCCTCTGACCCTGTCGAGAAGTTAGAGTCGCCACGTGTGCCGAAAGAGCTGCCTAATGTGTTGAGCGCTGAGCAGATCAGCAGCCTTTTTCAGCGGGTGGATGTCTCAACTCCCAGCGGCCAACGAGACCTGGCGATGTTGTATATGTTATCCACGACGGGGATGCGTGTCAGCGAGCTTGTCTCGTTGAACATAGCCGATTTTGATGTCAACCAGGCGACAGTCGTCTGTGATTGACACGGCAGGGTTTCTGGCTGATTATCAAGGGGTATGCTCGACAGGCTGGGATCACAAATATCACCCCGCATATGCTGCGCCATTCCTTCGCGATGATGAAGCTGAATGATGGTATGGAACTGCGTTCGGTGCAAGAACTGCTGGGACATGCGCATATTGCTACAACGCAGGTCTATAGCCAGCTTGCGCGATCAAAGACAACGAGCCCGATTACGTAGGCAGTAGCGATGTGATTGAGAATTACGTCCATAAGAGGTATCCTGGGTAAGAAGAAAACAATTGGGAGGCTCTTCATGGAATTATATGACCAGGTTTTGGAGGCGATTCAGGCAATTCAAACAAGGACGTCTCTGAAGCCGGAGGTGGGCGTGATACTTGGCTCCGGGCTAGGGGATCTCGCTACTGAAATTGCCGAGCCTGCTATCGTGCCTTACGCGGATATCCCTCACTTTGCCCGTTCCACCGTTAAAGGACACGCGGGCCGCCTGATCATTGGCCTGCTTGAAAATGTGCCCGTGGTAGCTATGCAAGGTCGTTTCCACCTGTATGAGGGATATCACTTGCAAGTGTTGACGCTGCCTGTGCGTGTGATGCGACAACTTGGCGCACATACCCTCATCGTCACCAATGCTGCCGGTGGGGTGAATCCCGCCTATCGTCCAGGTGATTTTATGCTCATACGCGACCATATCAACATGCCTGGTCTCGCGGGGGCCAATCCTTTATTGGGGCCGAATGATGAGCGTTTCGGTGGACGCTTTCCTCCGCTGGCTCATGCCTACGACGCGCAACTGCGCGCTCTTGCCCATTCTATTGCTGCTTCCTCGCCGGAGATTATGCTTCACGAGGGTATCTATACGATGGTTGGGGGCCCGAACTATGAGACGGGGGCGGAGTTGAGATTCCTGCGCGCTGTTGGTACCGATGCGGTTGGTATGTCCACTGTGCCAGAGGTGATCGTGGCGCGCCATGCAGGGATGCAGGTGCTAGGATTGAGCCTGATTACCAATACAGCCACAGGCAATGAGACAGGCGAGGTCAATCATGCAGAGGTGCTGGCGGCGGCAGACGCTGTGCGGCCAAGATTCGCTGCACTGGTGCGCGGTATTGTACGAGAGATACCTCGACTTATTGCGACTTCATAACGTTGATCTGCACCCAGCTCCAGTTGTAGTGAATTCCGTTCCAATCGGTAAGTGCCACCAGGAAATAGGTGCCAGGAGCAGTTGACGAAGTCACTTTATAGTTCCAGGTCGCTCGTCCTTTGGCGTTACACATTTGTGTCTGAGGCGTTGTAGTATCGAAGAAGTCGAGTGAACCGGATTCTTCCTTGGGGAATGGCGATGAGAGGGTATCGGCTGCCTTGAGCCTGTCGGTTGGCATGTTCTTGTTGACGTTTCCATCTTTGGTAAGCCAGATTTTACAGGTAATGCCGGAGGCATGAACAGGGTTGCCCACTGCCTTTCCATTGGATTGGTCCGTAACCTGTACAGAAATGGTATACGTGTGGGTGTCGTCTGCCGCCACTATGTCACTGGTTAAATCTATCTTGGGAAACCCTAACGATATTGGATGTTCTAAGTGTGGGGTAGGTGTCGGCGTCATGTTCCGGCTCGTTATCGGTGGGGTTGCCCCTGCGATCTGGTTCGTTGTTTGTGGATGCGATCCAGGGCGTGTGAAGGTTCCTACGGCAAAACCACTGATCAGTCCAGCAAAGGCGAAGAGGAGCATAGCAAAAATGGCAATCGTACGTGATTGTGAACTCAAGTTGTTTGTCTGTCGCTGCTCTGATAGTGTTTGCATGTTGTATGATTGCTCTCTTCTAGTGTGTAAAAAGGGGAATATTCCGGGATGGACATATCCCGATCTCCTGGCAAAGGGCCTTGCCGACTGTAATCCTGATTTCCCAATGCCATGATGCCATTTTTGTTTTTAATTATCATATCATACCCTTGAAGAGTTTCTCTCTAATTAAACGAGGGATGGCCCAAATTGGTGGTTGTATCGGGTGTGTTGTAAATGGGATGAAGATAAGGAAAGGAAAGGACGCCTCATGAATAGCCAGCTTACTCCCGGTCTAAACGACATTTTCGCGTACATTGATGAACATGCTGAGATGTTTTTGCAACGACTGATAGAGTATCTGCGTCGTCCAAGTATTAGCGCCTATGGTGAGGGAATTGGTGAGGTGGCGGACTATATTGCAGGAGTGATGCGCCAGATGGGCCTGGCGGTTCGCGTCATGCCTACCGACGGCTGGCCCATGGTTTTCGGCGAATATCACGCCCGACCCGCTGCGCCGACCGTGTTACTCTACGGGCACTATGATGTCCAGCCGCCTGATCCATTGGAAGAATGGGTTTCTCCGCCTTTTGAGCCTGCAATCCGCGATGGTCGCCTCTACGCGCGCGGCGTGGGTGACAACAAGGGCCAGCACTTCGCCCAGTTATTGGCCCTGGAGTCCCTGCTGGCCTGCGGTGGCACGCTGCCCTGCAATGTCAAAGTGCTGCTTGAGGGCGAGGAGGAGGTGGGCAGCCCGCATATGCCCGCGTTCATAGGCGCGCACCGTGATGAACTGCAGTCCGACCTGGTGATCGTCAGTGACGGACCGGTGCACGAGAATGGGCAGTCGACCATCAGCTTTGGTGTACGCGGTGTGCTTGATCTCGAATTGCGCGCGTGGGGCGCCAATCGGGACCTCCATTCGGGTCACTGGGGAGGTATTGTGCCAGATCCGCTCTGGACGCTAGTTCACCTGCTCGCCACAATGAAAAACGAGCGCGGGGAGATCACGATCGACGGCTTCTATGAAAATGTGGAGCCACTGAGCGAGTTGGAGCGCCAGGCGCTGGCAAGGCTGCCTATCGACGTGGATGAGGTCAAACGATCGCTTGGCCTGCGGCGCCTCGATGAGCCGAAGGAACGTGGCTATTTTGAACGGCTGGCGGCATGGCCGACGCTGACCATCAATGGCATCCATGGCGGCTATGGTGGTCCCGGCTCCAAAACTGTCCTGCCTCATGAGGCCGTTGCCAAGTGCGATATCCGCCTGGTCGAGGCCCAGACCGCCGAGGAGATCCTGGCAAAAGTGATAGCCCACGTCCAGCGCCATGCACCGGAGGTCAGCGTCATAAGCTATGGGGGCATGGACCCCTCGAAAACCCCGCTGGACTCGCCCTTTACCGAGCTACTACGACAGGCCATTATCGCCGCCCAGGGCGCTGAGCCGCTCCTCGTTCCTGCCAAGGGGGCCAGCCTGCCCAACTATGTCTTCACGAAAACGCTGGGCATCCCGGCCTTTGGCGTTCCCTACGCCAACGCTGACGAGTCCAACCACGCTCCAAATGAGAATATGGAGGTTGCGCGCTTCTTTATGGGCATCAAAACGGGCGTGGCTATGCTCTCCTACCTGGGTGCGCTGCCAAACACCGGCATGGGCGAGGAGCAGAAAGTGAGCGAGGATGGAAAGTAGGATGCGTCGACTCAACTATGTTATAATGCCATAAGCTGCGGCTCACTGCCCATGCCTACCCGCGCGAGATCGAGTTTGTCAGCGCGCTCCCAAGACGCCGAGTGGGAAGATCCAGCGCTTTATCCTGCGCCAGCAGGAAGCAGAGAGGGTAAAGTAATTTCTTCAGTCACGTTTTCTTGCCTGCTGACGTAATAACAAGAGAGATGCTGAAGAAAATAGACAAGCTGAGAGAAGGAGCGCGAGAGACAAGCTATGCCAAGCAATATTGTTGCCTACGAGTGGCCTTTGAATGGTACCTCTCACATCGCCTATGAAACCGGTGACAATCACATACATGAGATGGTCATTGGGCAGAAAGGGAGGTGGATCGATGACGATATTACGCGCGTTGCAGGTGGTCCTAGGTTAGAAGATGCCATACTGGCAGGCTCTAGCTGGCCGGATGGCCAGACGCAACAGATAGCGTATGCCAGCGCAATGGATGCGAATGGCCATATTTACGAACTGGTCAGGTACCAGGATCGTCCCTGGAGTTTCGAGGATATCATGAGGCAACCCATCGGGGCTGCTCCTGCTGATGGCTTTTCCCTGGTCAGTTATTCTTTCAGGGCCGCCGGAACCAAACACATTGTTTATAGCGGTCGCGATGGGCATCTGCACGAACTAAGCGCGGGAGTAACCGGAATGTGGAAATATACCGACCTCACCCAACTGGTGGGCGCTCCCCTTGCCGAGAACGAACTGCTGGCCGCTTATGACTGGAAAGCTGGCAAAACGAAGCAGGTGGTATATGTGAGTGGAGATGGACACATTCATGAACTCATGTGCGGCGTGGATGGTACATGGAGGCATACCGACCTGATGGACGCGACAGATGCATCCCCGGCAGGGAATACTGCCCTGGCCGCCTATGCCTGGGAGACTGGCGGTACAAAGCAGGTCGTCTATACAGGCACCGATGGGGATGTCTATGAGCTGGTATGCGACCAGGATGGCGCCTGGACATTCGCTGATTTGACGAGTCTGACGTCGGCGCCCCTGGCAGCTGGCTCCGCCCTGACTGGTTTTGCCTGGGAGACTGATAGGGCCAAACAGGTTGTGTACGTAGACAGTAATTTCCATGTGAACGAATTGCGGATGCCGTTACAACCAGGTGCGTGGGAACACACGGATCTGACGCAGCTCATGAGACTGCCTGAAGCCAGTGAGGATGTAATTATCGCTCACGAGTGGACTCCTCAGTTTGCGAAGCATGTTGTCTTTCTTGACACTGCCGAGAACCCGCACATTCATTCGTTGATGCTGAAACATGGAGGACGATGGCAGCATACGGATGTGACTGATGAAACCGGCGCTCCGTCGATTGTATAGGGGTCGCCCCATAAGCGTCAAGTTCGCGCCCTAAGGGGTCGCCCTGATCATGTGACGGCACATCAATCCTTGGGTTCAGATGGATTTCGTTTCCGCTTTGCCATCCGGGCGTCTCTCTGTTCGAGTGAGATAGGCGAGGAAAAGGTGTCCCTGTAGCCAGACCTGGTCTCACGCGGATAGCTATTGTCATCGGGATGGATGCCGTAGTATCCTCGTGGGGAGGATGATTCCAGCTGCTCTCGCATCTGTTCAAACGTGACGGCATCGATCTCTCCAGCGGCGTAGCGCCGGCGCAGTATCTCTAACGCGGAGGGATTTTCCGCTTCCATGCCAAAATTGCCTGCGAACATGGGCATAAGATATGGGATGATCCACCTCAGCAATAGCCAGGCAAGCCATATGAACAAAGCTACCCAGATCAAGGTGCTTAACGCTGATAGAAGCGTTCCAGGCCACAAGACATACTCATGGCCCCATGGATGCCCATATCCATGACCCCACGGATGCCCATGGCCATAAGCCCACGGGTTCTCAAACCTGTGCCTCATGATGTTCTCCTTCTTTCATTTCACGCGAGCAACTTCTGCTGTTCGCGGGAGCAAGCAACCGCCAGCAGAAAAGCGACCCCACCAGGTCATTGTATCACTTCCAGTGGCAATCCTGTGAATGGTTACGAGGGCATAGATGCCTGGCGTCAGGAGACGCCGGACCCGCTGACGGGTGCCTGGGAAGAGTTGCTAGACCCGCTGGTGGAACCCTGCGAAGAATTGTTGGACCCGTCGGTGGATCCCTGTGAAGAGTTACTTGATCCAAAGTTGTTTCCTCCTTGTTGGTAAAAAAAGCCATTAGAAGACGAGGGTGTCGCCGTCGCCTGAGAAGACTTTGAAGATGACTGGTTGGTGTGGCTGGCTGTAGTACCGACCTGGTGCAAGGCTACAAGTCCGCTAAGCGTGCCGAAGCACACGATAGATGCAATGGTGATCCATTTCTTCAACGTGCGGGCGAGAGCCAGGGCGCGGGCCTTCGGCATACGTTCCGGTGATCTGGGCTTTGGCCCACGGGCCACTCCAGGCGGACTGGGAGCAATGAATTGGGCACTGCGTGCGGCCCCTACAGGCTGCTGGGTGGTGCGTGGTGTAAAATATCTGCCGTCATAGCGCTGATTCTGTTGTGGTACCCACGGAACTGTTCTGTCATATTCGTATGGCTTCGTTTCCATCAATCTTCTCTTTCTGGAGTGATTTCATATCTATGTACCTAAGCATAGAGCGTGAGTATTGATTTTCTATTGGAAAAACATGAGAATTTTCCAATGTTAGGCTCCGGTCGCCGCTAAAAATAGATAGAGTGCCAATGGTGCGACACCAGCATAACTTGACCGTAAGTACTCAACAAAGGTATAGTTGGCGGTAAGTTCGTTGTTGTAGTATGCTTGAAGCGTTTTCGAGAGGGAAAATTGTAGAGCTATTGCCTTTTAACTATCCTCGCATAGAATCAGGGAGGAGCAAGAGATGCAAAGAAAACGACACGGGGTGAAGGTCCTGGCTGCGTCACGCAAACCACGCCGGCACCCCATCATACGAATCCTGCTGGTACTGACCGGCCTGATGGTCCTCCTGGAAGCGGCCATTATCTTTGTCCTCCAGGTCATCACCGAGCAGCGCAAGCGACACCGGCAAGAGGGAAGCTTTCCCCATCCGTCTCTCGACGAAGTGCAGGTGGGGGACAATCGCCTGCTCGTCTACGATTATGGGCGTGATCTCTACGATGCCATGCTTGCAGCGATTGAGGCAGCACAGGAGTGCGTGTATCTCGAAACATATATATGGAAAGATGACGAGGTCGGTCAGGCCTTCAAGGAGGCCCTGGCACGCAAAGCCGCGCAGGGGGTGGAGGTCTATGTGGTCTTCGATAGCTTCGGCAATCTGGTCGTGCCCCACGCTTTCAAGGTCTTCCCGCCGGCGATGCATGTCCTCTCCTACCAGGCTGTGCGCCGCCCCTTGGACCTGCTTGACCTGCGGCGCTACGCGCTGGACCATCGCAAGTTGCTCGTCGTGGATGGTGCGACCAGCTTCATCGGGGGCTATAACCTGGGCAGTCCGTATGCGACCACCTGGCGCGACACGCACCTGCGCATAGCTGGACCCGCCGCAGCAGATCTGGCCCAATCGTTCATCGACTTCTGGAACCGGCATGTCACCGGGCAGGCACCGATCACCCGGCATTATCCTCGTCGCTTCGATTCACACATCAACTTTCTGAGCACGGATGCTCAGCGTCTCACGTTCCCGATTCGCGATATGTACATCGCAGCGATTGATCGCGCCGAACACGCTATCCGGCTCACCAACGCCTATTTTGTGCCTGATGGTTCACTGTTCGATGCACTTAAGGAGGCAGCCAGGCGCGGCGTGGAGGTACAGATACTGGTGCCCTGGGTCTCCAATCATGTGGTCGTTGACTGGCTCGCACGAGGCTATTTTACGGAATGCTTGCAGGCGGGCATTCGCGTTTTTGGTTACCGCAATATGCTCCACGCGAAAACATGTACCATAGATGGAGCCTGGTCAACCATCGGGACGGCGAACCTGGATCGCCTCAGTTCCGTTGGCAACTACGAGATCAACGCAGAGGTATACAGCGAAGAGTTGGCCCGACAAATGGAAGAGCTGTTCAGCTGCGACGTCACGAATGCCATGGAATTGACGCGCGAACAGTGGATGAGCCGTCCATGGTACAGCAAGTTGAGCGAACGTATTCTATCTCCTTTGCGCATGATGATGTGATCAGCTTTCCATGAGAATATTCTCATACAGTTCTCATTAAATTTCAATGAAAGGATGTTATGCTCTAGCGTAGCAGAACGGGACATTTGTGATGTAAAGGTGCACTTGTATGATTGCAACTGGGGCGAGAGGAGCAATGTTCATGACAGAAATGACAGATGCTGCCCTTCGACAGCAGATAGCACAATGGACAAGAAAAGCGCTGGGGAAACTGGTGGAGGATGAAGCATTAGCAGCACCAATCGTTATGCGGTATAGTAGAGGAAGAGAGACTGACCGAAGACCGGGTGGTACCCAGGTGAGTAAAAAGGAATGGTGTAATGCATATTCTTGTGGTAGAAGACGAGCAGAGGCTGGCGTATTTATTGCGTCGCGTCCTGCTGGAAGAGCGCCACACCGTCGATCTTGCGCACGACGGGCATAGTGGTCTTGATCTTGCCTTGAGTGACACCTATGATGTGGTGGTCCTTGATGTGATGTTGCCTGGACTTGACGGACTCGAGGTCTGCCGCCAGATGCGTGACGAACATATTATGTCGCCGGTGCTGATGCTCACTGCGCGAGGTGCAGTTGAAGACCGTGTGACGGGTCTCAATGTGGGGGCCGATGACTACCTGACCAAGCCCTTCGCTATGGAGGAACTACTGGCGCGCATCAACGCCTTACTCCGCCGCCGCGATCGTCGTTTTGATGAGACCCTCCAGCTTTGTGTGGGCGATCTGACGCTTGACCTGGTGCGGCACGAAGCCCGGCGTGCCGGGCGCGTCATCGAGTTGACGGCCAAAGAGTTTGCCTTGTTGGAGTATTTGATGCGCCATCCCGGCCGGGTGCTCACGCGCACGCAAATCG
Organism: Ktedonobacter sp. 13_1_20CM_4_53_11; assembly: GCA_001919995.1. Next base: position 7,020 of record MNIY01000117.1, on the reverse strand, counting down.
TTGACGCGGTCTGGCGCTATGATCTGGAGGCACTCTCGAATGTGGTGGATATCTACATTCACTATCTGCGTGACAAGATCGACCAGGGCTTCTCGCGCCCATTAATTAAGACGGTGCGCGGCGTGGGCTACAAGATAGAAGCATAGAGCAGCAGCAGAGGAGCAGCAGCATGTACAGGAGCAGATTCGCCTGGTGGCCCCTGCATCGTAGGAGGGGTCGCCTGGCACAAGAGCCAGGAGCCGCCATGTTTCAGGGGCTTCGCGTCAGCTTAACGCTCTGGTACTGTGTAGTATTGGGCGCGGCGCTGGTGCTGTTTGGCGTGGCCCTCTACTTTGGAGTCCAATACTCCCTGCTGACTCCCATTGAGAACGATGCTGCCGGACATGCCCGCGCGCACGTGGGGCAATGGCTAAGTGAATCGCCCTTCCGTGGCGCCTGCCCGTTACTTGCGCCATACGCCCCTCCAGGTCAATTTGGTGCGCCTTCTGGTCAGCCTTTTACCATGAACGAGATAGTCGTTTGTTTCGATCAGAATGGCTCTCTGCCATCATACGAAAATACTACAGGACTTCCGTCTGCGTTTCTCAACAATAACCTCGTGAAGTCGGCCTTATCGACGGGCCAGCCCGCTACCGATATTGTCAATGGAGGCACTCGTGGATCGATTTACCGCTATGCGCAGGTGGTTCCAAACCCAAAGGGGAGTGGATACGTGGGCGTAGTGCTGATTGGCGAATCGATTCAGGCGCAGCAAAACGCACTATCGCTGCTGCTCAATCTCTTGCTCGCTATTGGGGGAGTGGCACTGCTCGGTGCGGGATTAGGTGGGCTGTTCCTGGCGAATCGCGCGCTGGCACCGGCACGACTGGCGTGGTCAAACCAGCAGCGGTTCATTGCGGACGCCGCGCACGAGTTGCGCACGCCGCTGACGCTGTTGCGTGCTGATGCCGAGGTGCTGCTGCGCAGTCGTGAACAGCTGGCAGCAGAAGATGCGGCGCTATTAGAGGATATCGTTGCGGAAGCGAACCATATGGGGACGCTGGCGTCCAACTTGCTGACGCTTGCCCGCCTGGACAACAGTTCTTCGCACCAGGAGCACGAGGTGGTGGACCTCGAGGATGTAGCACACGCGGGAGCGCGTCGCATACAGGCCCTGGCAGAGCAGAGAGAGATCAGCGTTCAGGTAGAATCCAACGAAACAGCATTGGTGATTGGCGATCCGACACTGCTCGAACAAGCGGTACTCGCGCTGCTCGACAATGCCATCAAATATAATCGCCATGGCGGTCATGTCACGGTGCGCACGGCTGCGAAACAGGGGCAGGCGTTCCTGGAGGTCAGCGACACGGGGATCGGCATTGCTGCTGAGGATCTGCCACATTTGGGCGAACGCTTCTATCGAGTGGACAAGGCCCGTTCGCGTGAGGCAGGAGGTACAGGCCTCGGACTATCCATTGTGCGGAGCATTGCCGTAGCTCATGGCGGCACGCTGAGCGTGACCAGCACGCCCGATCAGGGGACGACCGCCACCCTTACGCTGCCCCTGGTACATGGGAGTTTGACCGACCTCCCTGACGATGCAGCGGGAAACGTTTCTTCTCTGCTGGAAAAGTGAGTCCGTAAAAATACTGAACGCGGCCTCTTTCCCTTGTAGCAGTGTTCGCCACACCGGTGGAATTCTCGTTAGAGACAATCATCGAGTGGTTGCGCCTGGTTGAGTTGGTCGGAAGTTATGATAGCTTCTCTCAGATTCGCTCCACACAGATCTGATCTACTCAGATTGGCGTGTGTAAGTAGAGCGCCCCGGAGGCTCGCGTCACGAAGAGCGGCATCGCTGAGATTAGCTGAGCTCAAGTCTGCGTAACTCAAGTCTGCTCGCGCCAGGTTCGCGTCGCTGAGGTTCGCTCCCATCAGGTAAGCTCCGCTTAAATTGGCTTCCCAGAGATCCGCTTCGCTTAGATCTGCACCGCTCAAATCCGCGCGGAAGAGATTAATTCCACCAAGATTCGCTTCACTTAAATCCGCTCCACTCAGGTCAATAGCTTCATCAGGATGCTCAAGCCTGAACAGATTCCATTTATCAACAGGTTGCAGTTTAATGAATTCGAGAGTTTGCTGATTTGCCATTGTGCGCGGCTCCTTTCGTTTCAAGGGCGACCGCAAGGGTCGCCCCTACTATACATGGGCTTGCCAAGCCGATCCGGTGTATAGGTGTATAGTAGGGGCGACCCTTGCGGTCGCCCTTGCTCCTTGTTCCAGCGAGGTCTTCTTTGATTCACGGTACAAAGTATACGGCGTAGCTGGTGCAGCGTCAAGTATTTATAAGCTTGCTATGAAGCAAAAATATATTTTCTTTAAAAAAGATGGTATGTGAGCATTTTATGCCCTTCTAAAACGTGTCTTGAATTCGCAAAAGTGTTTATAGGGAAATAAAAAAAGAGACCGGTCGCTGTTCTGGGGGAAACACGACCGGCGGACCCAGATTAGGGGTGTGTGGGGGAAGTCCTGGGTACTGTACGCCTTCCACTGCGAACAACCTGGATGGCTCAATGGAGCTGGATACTTTTTCAATCCACGAGACATTGAGCCATCCAGCTCTTCACAGCTTCTTGCATAATCTCTATCGAAGTAAACGTGTCTTTCTCGCTATTTTTGGGCAGAATTGTGATCAATTTGTAGTTTTCAAATTGTGGCTATGAATGTGTATGGTTGTTATGATATGATAGACACGAAAGGTTTGAATGTTCGCAGTTTTACGATCTGGAAAGGAGCCTGTGGTATGGGATTTCATATGTTGGATTTGATACCTGTGCTTCTGATTGCACTGGCTATTATGGGTCCCAAGGCTCTACAATCCATGTCGCGCAATTTGGGGAAGGGTATAGGCCAGGCCAAAGAAGTGAAAGACCAGCTCCTCTCTGAACTTCCTGTTGAAGAAATCAGCAAGGTGGCTCACCAGATCCCTACGAGTCCTCAACAAGCTATCCAAAAAATCCTCCCTCCATCAGAGAAAGAGCCAGAAACCAAAGAGAAATAGCTTTTATGCCAGCATTTGCTGGTACACTTTGTAGGTCTGGCGGGCGATTTGTTCCTGTGTGTAGTTTTCGAGCACGCGCTGGCGCCCTTTTGCTGCTAGCTGCGCGTAGAGCTCAGGGTCGTCAAGCAGTTGGCGGATGCGGGCGACCAGCTCCTGCACATTGCCTTCCTCGAAGACAAGACCAGCGTCGCCGATGACGTGGGGGATCTCGCCAGAGCTGGAGCCAATGACCGGTGTCTCGCAGGCCATGGCTTCGGGGAGCACACGGCCGAATTGCTCTATCCAGTTGGGACGAGTCACCGAGGGCAACACCAGGGCATCCAACTGCTGCATCTCTCTGGGAATCTCGTAAGTTGGCAGACCTCCCTTGAAGATGACGCGCTGCACAACACCAAGGCGTTGCGCCTGTTGCGCAAGGTGCTCTTTCATGGGGCCGTTGCCGATAAAGACCAGGCGGCAGTAATGCGGCAGCTCGGGCAGGGCTGCTACCAGCAGATCAAGCCCTTTGTTGTCTTTGAGGCGTCCAACGAAGCCAAGCGTAAAGGGGTCGCCGGGTGCGCGCGGTCGGCGTGGCTCGCTACGCTGGTAGATATCGGTGTCAAAACCGAACTGTGGGATGATGGAGATTGGCCCGGTATAGCCCTTGCGCCTCAAGACTTCTGCTGCGTCGCGATTGCCGGCAAGGGCTGCAGCTGCGTGACGATAGTTGTAGAGTTCCAGGTAGCGAAATGGCGGTGGGTAGTTGCGGTAGAGGTTTTGCCAGGTGAAGAAAAGCGCTTTTGCCTTCTGTTTGTTGGCGAGTCGCATGGCATGGAACGTGGCGAAATTATAGGGTTCTTCGTCGATATGAACGACCTCTGGACGCACATCGCGCATGATCTTGCCCAGGAGCGGGTAGTAGTGCAGGTGAAAGTTGCCGTTGAGTCGCATGGGGGTGACAATCATCTGGTAGCCGCTGGTGTAAAGGCGTTCAAGAACTAGCTTGCTGCCGTCGTCGCTTTGCCAGTAAGGAGGAGTGACGAGGGTCAATTCGACGCCGGGGCATTTGGCGAGCTCTTCGAGTTTGCGCTGGGAGGTGCCTGCGACGAGAGCTTTTGAGATCATAAGTACGCGCATATTATTTTTTACTCCTTGCCAATGCTTCCTGGTAAGCTGCGAGTGTCTCTGTTGCTGTCTTGCGCCAGCTGAATTGCGCAGCACGCAGTAATGAACGCGCGCGTAAGTCGATTGCCAATGAAGTATCGCTGAGGACGCTGCGCATGGCCTCGACGAGGGCCTGAGTATCTTCCGGGTCAACGCTGAGGGCGGCATCGCCTACAACTTCAGGGAGTGACGTGCGGTTCGAGCAGACGACGGGGGCGCCACAGCTCATCGCCTCCAGGGGGTCCAGCCCAAAGCCTTCGTAGAGGGAGGGAAAGACGAAGAGGCTGGTGCCGCTGTACATGGCGGGCTTGTCTTCATCCTGGATGAAGCGGCAGATAACCTGGCCTGAAACGCCGAGTTCCGCGGCAACGGGGCGTGGGTCGGGAAAGAGTGGTCCCTTCTGTTTGTCTGGATTGCCAGAGATGAGCAACTGCAGGTCGGGTTGATCAAGTTGCTTATAGAGGTGGGCAAAGGCTCGCACTAATTGAGGGACGTTCTTGCGTTGATCGAGCCCGCCGAGGTAGAAGATATAGCGTTCGCCCACTCCGTAGCGCGCCCGGGCCTGGGACAGCGCCGCCGGATCGGCGATGGGCCTGTACTGGTCGCCAGCCGCCTCGTAGGTGACGCAAATGCGTTCGGCGGGCAGGTGCAAGGCATCCATCATGTCCTGCCTGGCGTGCTGGGATACGGTAATGATCAACGTGGCGTTGCGGGCCGCCCGAGCAACGAGGCGCATGTAGGCTTTAACCCTGGCACCTGCCTGGTAGGCTGGCAGCCGCAGCGGAATCACATCGTGGATAGTAACGACGGTCGGCGTGCGCGGGAAAAGCGGTGGGGCGAAATATGGCACATGATAAAGGTCTGCGCCTGCCTTTCTTGCCGCTGCCGGGCCGGTATACTGTTCCCATACCAGTTTTTCAATGTTCTCTTTGCGGCCAGCAAGCGTTGGCACGGGATTGACCAGGTAGGGAAACGCTATATTTCCGCTGCCATCACGTTTCACGGGTCTCGGTCCCAGCAAGAGATATTCGTTTTGCTGGTCGATTTCTTTCAAGGCGCGGAGTAAATGGAGCAGGTACTGCTCGCTGCCGCTGCTTGGTGTCTGCAAGAAGAGGGAATTGAGCGCGATTTTCATGGGGTGCCTTCCTCGTCAGCAAAGTTTGTGACTCCATCATAGAGCTTCTGGTAGATGGAGAGCATTTTACGCGCGGAGGCTTGCCATGTAAATTGTTTTGCGCGCTCGTAGCCCTTCTGGCGTAGTTCTTCTTGCAGCGATTTATCCTGTAGAATGCGCATAATCGCCGCTGAAAGTTCCCCGGTATTGTGCGGGTCGATCAAAAGCGCGGCATCTCCCGCGACCTCGGGAAGAGAAGAGGTATTTGAGGTGATGACCGGGGCGCCGCAGGCCATGGCTTCTATGGGAGGTACGCCGAAACCCTCGACAAATGAGGGGAAGGCGAAAACATCGGCAAGGCTGTAGAGGGTGATCAGCTCCAGGTCGCTGATGCGCCCCAGGAAGCGGACTTTTTTCTCGAGTTTGAGTTCCTCCACGAGCTGGAGTGTCTCCTCGTAAAGCCAGCCTTTGCCGCCGGCGAGGGCAAGCATGGCTGGCCCTCCCTTCTTCTTCTGGGCCTGGTAGAATGCCTTGATCAGGCCAATATGATTTTTGCGTGGTTCAAGCGTGCCAACGCAGAGAACGAGGGGATGTCTCAAACCAAATTTGTGATGTGTCGCTCCCAGGAGGACCGGATCGGTGATACGCTTAAAATGCCCGTTCACGCCGTTAGGGACTACTGTGAGTTTCCTGCGGGGTGTCTGAAAGTGTTCTACCAGCGCGCGACTGACCTCCTGTGAAACGGTGCAGACGGCATCTGCGGTGGCAATCGCTTCGGGCACGACCTTGTTGAGGTAGTCCACCATGGAAGGAACGGCGAACTCCGGGTGGTCCAGGAAGGCGAGGTCATGGACCGTCACGACCTTGCGCAGTTTCTTGCCGGTGGGGGGTAGGGCGAAGTCTGGTCCATGATAAATATCGACCTGCCCTGCGAAATAGTTGGCATAGAGCGGCAGCCGCCAGCGATACCAGATGATGTTCAAAGAACGATCGGGAATAAAGATACTGCGGCCGTGTACGTTCTCTGCTGTAGGAAACGGACGCTCCCGTGTGGGGCGTCCGCTCGTGAGCAACGTGTACTGGTTGACGGTATCTAGTTCCAGCATGGCATCCACCAGTCTACGCACGTAGTTGCCGATGCCCGCGCGCTGCCTGATGGCCGCTGTATAGTCAATCGCAATACGCATGAAAGACCTTGCAAATCCTATCCGGGAGGCCAGCTAAATTTGCGCCCACCGAGCAGGTGAAAGTGCAAATGAAAGACAGCCTGGCCAGCATCTGGCCCGACGTTGGTGACGAAGCGGTAGCCGCGCTCGCCCAATCCCAGTTTCTTCGCCAGTCTATCGGCGGTGATAAACAGGAGTGCCAGCATGGGACCGTCCTCTAGCGTCAGGTCAGACATGGAGGCGATATGTCGCCGTGGGATGAGGAGGATATGGTGTGGGGCCTGTGGATTGATGTCTTCAAAGGCGACCACGTCTTCATCCTGGTAGATTATTTTAGCGGGTACTTGACCCTCTGCTATTTTGCAAAACAGGCAGTTTTCCATAGGCATTCCTCTTTATGCTTCGCCCTCACTCCTGGTTTCAGAGGGGGCGGTGGCAACGGGTTTGGCTGTTTCACCCTCTTTTTCGGGTGAAGCATCGGTTACTTCAAGGGTGTCACCCTCTTTATGTAATGTCATATCGGTCTCGATTGAGGAGATTTGACCTTCTGGCGTTTGTTT
>MNIY01000003.1 GCA_001919995.1 Ktedonobacter sp. 13_1_20CM_4_53_11 | reverse complement strand
AACAAAGCGATATGTAGTGCAATCCTCTGTTACTGAAGTCCGAAACGCCGCCGCCATTTGGCTATTCTCGCCGCCCTGTCTCGCACGTTCCACAGGCGATCTTCTTCTGCGGGACACCACTCGGCTTTGCCACAGTAGGGACACAGGGGGAACAATTCGTAGGGTGGGCAGAGCGCGCCGTCACCATATTGCAGTGTACCAACCTCGTAACGAATCTGCTCGCTTTCGAAGACCGCATGGCAGTGCTGGCAGCGCAGCAGCAGGTACTCGCGCCAATCTCGCGCCTTACACTCTGGACAAAACGCCGGGGGTGAGGCTGCTTGCCAATGATGATGGCAGCGATGGCAGTAATATGTCTCTGCCATGGAGGGAGCCTTCGCGCCGCGCAACATGCCCTGCTCTTTCAGCCTGTTTACTTCACTGGCGGAAAGCAGGTACGTGATCTCACCCAGGTCGATTTGTGCTGGCGTACCGTTGTTGAATACGGGGAACGCATAGTAGCGCTTGCGGTCATGGCGGGCGGCAGGAGATACGTCGGTGGTATTTTCTGCCGGTACGGATCTGCCCATCACGTGTTCCGAGCGGCTCAGGTTATAAGTTCGGCGGCGTTCGGGATCGATCAGTGTCTGGTATGCGAGCAAGATTTCTCGCATCCTCTCTTCCGCATCCTCGCCTTTGTATACGTCCGGGTGGTATTGCAGCGCCCGGTGTTTGAATGCTTTTTTAATGACCTCGGCCGGGGCATTCGCATCGACGTCCAGTACCGAGTAGTAATCAGTAAATTGTTTCATTGCTAATGAGTAGTTGATCGCTTGATAAATGACTTCTAGTAATTAGACGATTGAACCTTCATAAGGTTGCATTTTGCGGGTCTTTCTCGGGAGGAAGGCCCCATGTTGCCTGACGGAATTATGGAACGGGATAACGGGATTTGAACTATTGACGGACAGGTCATTTTTCTGCTATACTTGTTTCGTTCCAATAACGGGGTGTAGCGCAGCCCGGTAGCGCACTTCAATGGGGTTGAAGTGGTCGGAGGTTCAAATCCTCTCACCCCGACTCATCAGACGAGGTAGGAAAACTCGCAAGAAAAGGCTTCCTACCTCGTTTTATTTGTCCTCTTTCTCCTACTCTCAATCTCCAAATTGCAGAAACGGAACATCCTTCTTGTACCAAAAGGACTACCTACACCGTTTAAAGAGAGAAGCCCAGAATGTATACTGGAATCTTCTTCCTACAGTAGAAACGCAGATTGAACGGAATTGGGAGAACCTATGGCAGTCCCTTTAACACACCAATTCATCGAGAGCGTCCTGGGTTGTCTCTCCGAGGGCGTGATCATCATCGATTCTTCAGACACGATCATCACCTGGAACGCTGCACTTGTGAGCATTCTCCATCTCGATCCATCCAGGGCTCTCGGCAAGCGGTATCAGGAAGTCTTTAGCACCTATCCCCAACTTGGTTTGATTGGAATACTTCACACTATGCGGATGCAACATTTACCCGACACGATTGTACGCACCTCAGTTGAAGGCACCATCCCCGAACGTGGGAAGATCAACCTGAATCTCTGTATCCACGTCCTGGCTAATATAGCCCAGACCTATATCGGAGTGGTCATCGTTATCGATGACCAGACAGAAAGGGGAAGCAGGAGGTAGAGTCAACCTCTGGCTAGCCGGTTTCCAACTGATGGTCGCCGATCCATAAGGCATATGCGTCCAGGCATTATTTACCAAATTGAGGGCATTTTCTCGTTCCAAGGTCTGCGCTTCCATCGAGAAAGCATATGAGGAAGTGCCACGTTTCCTATCCTTTGATCTGTAAACGTGATCGCTTGATGGCGGCAAAGTGGGAGCATTCTGTGACGTCTTCGTCACCCGCTGACCTCTTCTCGGCTTTCGCCTCAAAGCGCTTTCCAGGCTTATAAAGCCACTGTCCCCTGGTCAACAAGGTTCCTGCATGACGCCATCGAATGGGACCACTTTGCCGCCATCGAGCGATGACATTTACGGTCAGACTTCGCGCATACGAGGCCAGAAGGCCTCAACCAATAAGAGGATAATAAGCACGACTTCTACGAGCTTATCAACATAGTCTACCGTATCTGCGTGGCTACTGGCGATCAGGTACCACAGGATGACGGTGAGGGCGGTATACGCAATCAGTATCCAGCGAGTTATACTCTGAACGCGCTGGAGAGATGGCAGGTTGAGCGCTGTGACCAGGACCATGTAGCCAACGAAGTTGAGAATCCACAATATCGGAAGAGGGCCTCCCAGGCCTATCATAAAGCCTCTGACTCCGAGGTTGAGGTGGATCAATGCTGTTATGACAGCAAGCAGGGCGACTGCGATTTGCAATAAGCCAATGCGGGGAAATCCTTTTGAAATGGTCTGCTTCATAATCTTTCTTTCGTATCTCCTTTAGTCTACTATGAGAGCATTTCCTAACGAACAGGCCCATCTGGCAATGTCCTCGAGCTCTTTCAGAAGAGGGCTTTCTGCTGGAAGATGCATGCCAGCAGATGCCCCCATCTGATGATGCGGCATGTCAGCATCTGCTGTGTTGGCTCTCACATGGCTGCTGACACGACCGGTTGCCCATCGTGCTCTCTGGTCCAAGTGTAAGGTGGAAGTGTCATGAAAGCGCCACGAAAGCCGGATGAAAGCGTCATGGGGAGTGGTCCCAAATCGTGACCCGCATAGGATTCGTGAACGGCAAAAAGAGGGGAAGACGATGCCCATTACGATGCTCATGGCGGTTTCATGACGCTTCCTCCTTATACTCGCACCAGAGAGAGAGGGCGAGGCGCGTCAGCCAGTCAGGGGCCCCAAACCCTACTGGATGGGCCTTTGAGTCAGGAAATGCTCTCCTCTTTGATACAAAAATCGCGCTCGTCATTCGATACGATCTAGCCTCATGGCAAAAAATGAATGTGGCAGCCTTCTTAGCGAGCGGGATTGCTGCATCCTACCCGGAAAGTAGTGGAAGAGTAAGAGTTCTTGAACACGGTGAAAAGAGGACATGCCATGAGTCTGTTACGTCTGGCCGTACTCGGCCCTCCCCAAGTGGTGCATGACGGCCGCCGCCTCAGCTTTGCCTTGCACAAGGCGCAGGCCTTGCTGCTTTACCTGGCCGTCGAAGGAGGCATGCATCCCCGCAGTAAGCTAGCTGCTTTCTTGTGGCCCGACAGCGAACCCCACGATGCTCGTACGGCCTTGCGCAACGCTCTGACGCTGCTGCGCCGCCTGCTCAGCGATGACGAAGCCTCGCTTGCCGGGCACAGCCATCTGCGCAGTGAACGTGACCTGCTCGGCCTGGACCTGCATGCCCCCTTCGAACTGGACCTGGACGTGGTGCAGCAAGCCTACCAGCAGGCCCGGCGGATCTCCGCGTTCCCCTCTGAGCCGCAGGGCAGCGCCCTGGCCGCCCAAGTGCAGCACGCGCTCGCTCTGGTACGCGGGCCCTTCCTCGATGGCTTCTGGCTGGGCAAGGAGGCTCCCTTTGACGAATGGGTCCAGCAGCAGCAGCAGCAGTGGCAGGTGCGCGTGCAGTTCTTGCTGGATCGGCTCTCGTCCTGGCAGGAGGAAGCCTTCGAGTGGGAGCCAGCCCTCGCCACCCTCACGCGCTGGCTGGCGCTCGATCCGCTCTCGGAGGAAGCCTCTCGCCGCCTCATGCGCCTGCACCTGGCGCAAGGCGATGCGACGGCCGCAGGCCGGGTCTACGCCACCCTGCGCACGCGCCTGGCCCAGGAATTGCAGGTCCAGCCCTCGGCGAAAACCCTCGCCCTGGCCGAGCACCTGCGCACCACCCAGGCGCACCCAGGGAGCCGCCCGACTCGTCGCCCCACGGGGGAGAGCCAGTCGCCCGGCGAGCTGGTCGCCCCGCTGGTCGGACGGGCGGCGGCCTTGAGCCAGCTGGTGGGCAGCTTTCAGCAGGCGCGGCAGGGGCGGCCACAGGTCGTGCTGCTGGTGGGCGAGGCAGGGATCGGCAAAACGCGGCTGGCCACGGAGTTTGTGGCCTGGGTAAAGGCCCAGGGCGCCGAGGTGCTGAGCGGGCAGGCCTTCGAGATGGGGGGACGGCTGCCCTATCAGCCGCTGGTCGAGGCGTTGCGGCCACGGCTGGAGGCGGAAAACGCGCCGGAGGACCTGCTGGACGACCTGTGGCTGGCTGAACTGTCGCGCCTGCTGCCGGAGCTGCGGGTGCGCTACCCCGATCTGCCGGCCCCGACCCAGGATGACCTGACCGCCAAGATCCGGCTGTTTGAAGCGGTGGCGCGCCTGGTGGACGTCCTTGCACAGCGAGCGCCACTGGTGCTGCTCTTCGATGACCTGCACTGGATGGATGGGGCCTCCCTCGACCTGCTGCGCTACCTGGGTCACGACTGGATCAGGAAGGGCAGCCGGGTGCTGCTGCTGGCGACGGTGCGCAGTGAAGGGTTGGAGCTCCACGCGCCGTTGGCCGCAGAGCTCTCCGACCTGGGACGCGACCTGCCAGTCAGCCAGGTCAGCTTGCAGCCGCTGAGCCAGAGCGAGACGCTCCAGCTGCTTGAGGCCGTGGTAGGAGCACGTGAGCCTGGCATGGCAGTGCCCTCCCGAGCCGTGGCAGCGCCTTCGTCAGAGGTGGAGAAGCCGCTGGTCGGGCTGGGCGACTTCCTGTTTGCCCAGACCGGGGGACAGCCGTTGTACCTGCTGGAGACGCTCAAGCTGTTGCGCGAGCGGCAGTGGCTGGTGCCACGGCTGGGGGCGGACGGAGTCTTTCGGCTGGAGCCGACCCTGGATATAGCAGAGGCCGTGGCGCAGGAGTGGTCGCAGCGCGAACTGTTACCACCCTCGGTGCGCGCGATGCTCCTGGCACGCCTGGCACCGCTGTCACAGACTGCACGCCAATTGGTGCAGGCCAGTGCCGTGCTAGGCACCCAGGCGAGCGCGAAGCTGCTGTGGCAGGTGGCCGAGGTGGATGTGCAGGTAGGCGTCGAAGCACTGGAGGAGGCCGAAGGCCTCGGCATCCTGGTCGAGGAGTCAGCAGGAGGACCAGTGGGGGGGCAGGGGGTAGGCCGACAGGCCACCTATCGCTTCTCCCATGATCTGATCCGAGACGTGGTCTACACCGAGCTCGGCGAGGCGCGGCGGCAGGTCTTGCACCAGCGTGCCCTGGCAAGGCTGGAGACCGAAGGAGCGCAGGCCTCCGAACTGGCCTACCATGCCAGAGCTTCGGGAGAGGCCGAGGCCGCCTATGGCTACAGCGTGCAGGCCGGGATGGAGGCGGTAGCCATCTTCGCCGTCGCAGACGCCATCGGGCACTACAAACAGGCGCGCGCCTTGCTGCAGGAGCACCCGCGGCTCCAGATGGTGCTTCCGGCACCAGAGGTCGAACGCCTCTATGTCCATCTGGGGCAGGCCTATACCTTGCAGCAGTCCTGGGAGCAGGCTCAGCAGGCCTATGAAGAGCTGGTCAGCTATGCGCGGCAACAGTCGCTGCCCACGCTGGTCTGCATGACCCTCAATCGCCTGGCGATCCTGGCAGTCCAACAGTCGTACGACAGGCCCAAGGTGCGTGCGTTCCTGGAGGAAGCCTGGCGCATGGCCGAGACGAGTCACGATCAGCGAGCGCTGGCCGAAACGGAGTGGAACCTGGCCCAGATCATCGCCATCGTCTGGTACGCTCCGACGAGCGCCTTAGCTCATGGAGAGCATGCGCTGGAGCTGGCACGAGCGAGCCACGATCAGGAGCTGGAAGCACGAAGTCTTTCCTCTCTTGGAGTGATCCATGTTCTGAGAGGAGACTTTGAGGAAGCCATGCCCTGTCTGGAAGCGTCCCTGGGGCTCTACGTCGCATTGGGCAGCGAGCCGACCGCTTCGCGAGAGCTTTCCCTTCCACACTTTCTGCTTGGCGCTCCGCCCACCCAATCCTTGACCAATCGCGCCTCAGAAGCCTTGTGCTGGGCGTTCCTGGCTTACGCGCAAGTCAATAGTGGGCAGGTGCAGCTCAGCCTGCGCAGTAGCTGCAGGGCGCTCATGCTCTCACAAGAGATCAAGAACGTCTGGGCACAAATCTACAGTACGTTCTGCCTCACGTTTGGGTTGCTGGAGGCGGGGGCCTCTGAAGAGGCGCTGGTGCTGACGCAACCAGCCATAGCACTGGCGCGGACCCTGCCTCCCATGCTCAGCTTCCAGCGCCTGCTCGCGGCCCTGGGAGGAACGTATCAAGCCCTGCAGCAGTGGGAAGAGGCGCAGGCGCCCCTCGAAGAGGCAGTAGCCGTGGCCGAGGCGTTAGACATCCGACCCCCGCGCGTGCCTGCTCTTGCGCGGCTGTGCATGAACTGTGCGGTGGCAGGGGAGTGGCAAGCAGCCTACCACTATGCCGTGCAAGCCATCGCTGTTCGCGAGAGCGTTGATGCGGCATTGCTCTCGTTTGATTTCTACTCTCACTATGAAACGGAGGCCTTACTGCATGGGGGGGATGAGAGCCAGGCGCGAGCAGAAGTGCAACGACTGGGAGAACGTGTGGGTCCCAATCGGCGCTTCCGCCTGCCCTACCTGCGGTCGAGGGCTTTGCTGGCCGCCTGGGATGGGCAGAACAAGCAGGCCATCGGCCATTTACGCGAGGCAGCCCGGCTGGCCGCAGACCTCGGCTTGCCAGGAGAGCAGTGGCAGATCCAGGCGGCCCTGGCAAGCTTGTATGAGGCCGGGGGAGAGCCTGTGCAAGCGCACACAGCGTGGGCTTCGGCGGCGAGGACCATCCATGGGCTGGCCGAGGGCATCGGGGACGAGACGAGGCATTCGCGCTTTCTGGCTGGGCCGCAGATTCAACCGGTGCTGCAGCATGTCCAAGGCGAGACGCCGCAGGGTCCGCAAGACCCCCAGTAGCAGAGAACAGCTATCAAGAAATACGTCTCTCTTTGAGAGAACATGCATTCACTTGATCCAAGCCATTACGACCAAGTGGGGAATGAGCACCATTGTATTGGCGTTTTAAGCCCCGAAGTGGGGAATACAATTCATTTTTTGCCCCAAAAAATGAATGAACCGTGAATGATCATTGACAGGTAATGAAGATGAAGATATACTTGCTTCAGCAATTACATGATAGCTTTTTGTTGCGAGGTACGACATTTTCCGCAGATGGTCAGAGATGCTACAGCAGCGTTCACGTGAACGCTGCCTCGTTGGTGTCACGCTAGGATAGAGGGGCATTCCAGCGGTTTTTTGAAAAACATTTTCGGTCAGTCCGGGAACCTGTCCTCGTCGCGAAAACAACAAGGTTAATCGAGATATCTCTTCCCTTGAACATGTGCGCAGAAAAACCTCCTAATTTGCGTCTATACAGTGACCAACACGTTGTGAAGGAGAGGCACTTGTAGACCCACTTTTGGAGGTCACTGCCTTTATTTTGACGAAGCGTATTTGAAACGATGAAACGCTATGAGCCATCTGAATTTGGTCAAGCTTCCGCTCGTGGGACGCGCCTCGGCTTTCAACCAGCTGATCGGGAGCTTTCAGCAGGCACAGCAGGGGCAGCCGCAAGCGGTGCTCGTGGTCGGTGAGGCCGGCATTGGCAAGACGCGGCTGGTCACGGAATTTGTGGCCTGGGCCCAGTCTCAGGGCGCCGAGGTGCTCAGCGGGTATGCCATCGCCATGGGTGGGCGGCTGCCCTACCAGTTGCCGGTGGAGGCCCTGCGCCAGCGCATGCAAGCGGAAAACGCGCCGGAGAACCTGGTGGAGGACCTGTGGCTGGCCGAACTGGCGCGCCTGCTGCCGGAGTTGCGCGTGCGCTACCCCGATCTGCCGGCCCCCACGCAGGATGAGCTGGCAGCCAAGGTGCGGCTGTTTGAAGCGGTGGCGCGGCTGGTGGACGCCCTGGCCAAGCGAACGTCGCTGGTGCTACTGCTGGAGGATCTGCACTGGGTGGATGGGGCTTCCCTCGACCTACTGCGCTACCTGGGAGGGTATTGGAAGGAGCATGGCAGCCGGGTGCTGTTGCTAGGCACCATGCGCAGTGATCAGCAGGAGCCCAGGTCGCAGCTTTCGGCAGAGCTCTCCGACCTGGGGTGGGACCTGCCGGTGACGCAAATCACGTTGCAGGCACTGAGCCAGGCGGAGACCATTCAGCTCATGCAGGCCATCGCTGGGGAGGGGGAGTGTGGGAGGAGGAGTGGTGGTGAGCAGTGTGAGCACGGCCTTGCAGGGGTAGTGCCTGCGCAGGAAGCGGAGAGGCCGCTGGTCGGGCTGGGTGACTTCCTGTTTGCCCAGACGGGTGGGCAGCCGTTGTATCTGCTGGAGATGCTCAAGCTGTGGCGCGACCTTGAGCTGCTGGTGCCACGGCTGGGTGCCGATGGCATCTGGAGGCTGAAGCTGGACGTGGAAATGGCTGCGGTCGTCGTGCAGGAGCAGTCCCGGCGTGAACTGTTACCGCCCTCGATGTGCGCGATGATCCAGGCGCGCCTGGCTAAGCTCACCCAGCCAGCACGTCAACTCGTGATGGCTAGCGCCGTGCTAGGCAATCAGGCCACTGCGAAGCTGCTGTGGCAGGTGGCCGAGCTGGGAGTGCAGGCAGGCGCTGAGGCCCTGAAGGAGGCCGTGCGGAGTGGCCTCCTGCGCGAGGAGCAAGCAGGAGGACCAGGAGTGGGCCAGCTGGGCCGCTATCGCTTCTCGCATGAGCCGATGCGCGACGCGGTCTATAGCCAACTGAGCGCAGCGCGGCGGCAGGTCTTGCACCAGCGCGCCTTTGTCCTGCTGCAAGCCGAGGGAGCGCGGGCCTCCGAGCTGGCCTATCATGCGCTTTTTGCCGGTGAGGCCGAGGCCGCCTATCGCGCCAGCGTGCAGGCCGGGGATGAAGCGGTGGCCGTCTTTGCCGCCGAAGACGCCATCGGGCACTACGAACAGGCACGCGCCTTACTCCAAGACCAAAAGCCTCTGCAGACCGAGCTTGCGGCATCGGAGGTCGAACGCCTCTATACCCATCTAGGGCGGGCCTTCGCCTTCCTCAACGCCTGGGACAAGGCCCA
>MNIY01000118.1 GCA_001919995.1 Ktedonobacter sp. 13_1_20CM_4_53_11 | reverse complement strand
AGCATTGCGATGTATTGCAGCTGCATACTGTTTCTTTTGCTCGCAATGTACTTGACCGCTATAATCCAGAGCATTTTGTTATGTTATGCCCTGACTGTCATGAGAAGGCGCATGCATAATTTCGAACGCGTGTCCTGCCTCCCCATTCACATCGGACGCGTCCCCCCTTTAATTCAGCTACCCTAGACACAACGAGTTATAATTCGTTTAGGCTAAAGAAATGCACTCAAACAATCCATATTTCTACTATAACAGGTCTTTCAAGGAGAAAAAAGCGGCCATGACCGATGGTCTAAAAGTAGTAAGTACCTATCAATTTTCCCCGGAGTCGCAGAAAGTATTGCGCGAAGCAGCGAACGCGGATGTGGAGTGTATCGCACACGCGGAAGAATTTCAGACCCGTTTGCAGCAAGCTGATGTTGTTTGTTCCTCTTGGATGCCGGTTAAGTGGCGTGAACTGGCTCCTCATTTGCGCTGGCTGCAATGCTCTAGCGCGGGTGTCGACGGACTTCGACCAACAGGAGTGCTTGATCCCGATAGCGGCGTGGTCGTGACTACCGCGACAGGCATTCACGCGGCAATCATCAGTGAATATGTTTTTGGCAGCATGCTCATGTTCAACCGCAACTGGCCAGAGATGGTGCGCCTCCAGGATCGCCACATCTGGCCGCGCAGTGCGAACTGGTATCATTTAAGTGGACGCGAACTGGCGGATCAGACGCTGGCAGTTATTGGCCTGGGGCATATTGGGCGCCGTGTTGCCCAATTGGGACGAGCTTTCGGCATGCGGGTGCTGGCGACACGCCGTTCAGTCAGTGAAAGCGAGAACGACGCTGACGTGGATCAGCTCTATCCCATAAGGCGGCTGCAAGATGTCCTCCGCGAGAGCGATTATGTTGTGTTGGCAGTGCCGCTGACTCCCGAAACCAATGGGCTGATTGGTGAGGCGGAACTGCGCGTGATGCGAAAAAACGCGTACCTGGTGAACGTCGCGCGCGGCCGTGTAATCAACGAGGCAGCACTCATTCGTGCGCTACAAGAGAGATGGATTGCTGGAGCTGGACTCGACGTGGCAACGGAGGAACCACTGCCGGCTGACAGCCCGCTGTTTGCATTGCCCAATGTGATTTTGACGCCCCATATTTCGGGTGATAGTGTGCATTATGATGAACGGCTCACCCGACTTTTCGCGGAGAATTTGCGACGCTATCGCGCGGGCCAACCGCTGCTAAACCGGTATGACCCCCAGCGCGGGTACTAGCTAGTGTTGAGAGGTGATAGCATGAGTTTGGATCTGGGTTCTTTAGAAATACTGGGCGCGGCTTCTGTGGGCCAACCGGGTCAGCGCCGCTTCTGCCTGTATGTACAGAGTAGACGCGGCTCCGCCATTATCTGGATGGAGAAGGAGCAACTTAACCGCCTCTCCCTGACGTTAGATCAGGTCCTGGCACAGCTGACCGAGGGACAGGTATTGCGCACGGAGGCACAGGCTGGCGGCCCCCCTGCTCCCGCCGGATTACCTTCAGATTTTCTCTCTGCTCCCGAATACGACTTGCGGTCGTCCCAGATGGGCCTTACGTATGATGAGCGCGATGAAAGCTTCACGTTTACTGTAACGCCGGTCGAAATAATCCTGGAGGACACCACTTGATGGGGGTCCACATGCCTGTGTGAAACAGAATGGCTATCATGAAATTGTGCAGGTGATAGAAGAGGAAGATGAGGAAGAATAGAAAAACAGGAGCGCAAAACGGCGCTCCCGCTTTTCTTTACCCAACCGGCGCGGGAAGTCCTCTCCCATTCATGGGATGGGGATGTGACATCCTCCCGTCGCGTAAACGCTGACGGGCTTCCCTATCTCACGATAGGGCTTTCCTGCTTCGTTGGAGGTTGGCTACTACAAATATATCCGTAGGTGCTCTTACACCGCCTCCACAGGCATGACTTTCCGCAAGCCCTGCGGTAGTTCTCAGTTCTAGTAGTTCATCGTTGACGTGGTTCTTGTCAACGGTAAGAAGAAAGAGAGTGTCCATTGGTGAAACACGCTCGTGCTTTTCCCAGGCGAACGATTGAGCCTGGAACCCACAAACACTCTTCCGTTGTCAAGGTACTACAGATATATACTTCCTGAGGAGTACAAAAGTGGAAACCCAGATTGATAGTTTAACCAGGCTCGTGTCTGATTGATTGGATACGTCCAAGATCCAGGCAGGGACAGTGCTCATGAAATCGTCAAGCGCCACGACGGAAAAATCACGGCTGAAAGTGAAAAAGGAAAAGGCTCAAAGTTTATCGTCTCTTTCCCCCTCCAAGAGTAACAGTTGCCCCTACCCCGTCGTCCCCGTCTTACAAAGACTATGCGCACTCGCCAAATACGGCGAAATGGGACGCGTCGGCAGCGGGGGCAGCCCGTTGCGATGATACAAGCGCAGCCCATAGTGCTCTTTGTAGGCAAGTGTGAAGTTCTGCTGGAACTGCGGACTATTCACATCAATATGCTGCGCCACAATATCTTTGGCATTGCCCGGGTCCACAATAACCCAATCCACCATCGCCTCCGGATTCTTCAACGCCTTCGCCCACAAATTATCTGAACCGTCATACACAATGTCCTTGAGCAGTAACCCTGCATCCGCTCCATCAATATTCGAGGTAAAGGTGTTTTCTAGCACCCTCCCCCCATTATAATGTTGCGCCAGGTACACATTGATCGGGTGCGGAAATGCGCAGGATCCTCCATATATTCCATCTTCGAGGGTGATAATGCCACCAGCAACAATCAGCACCGCTTGCGCGACGATCACCAGCGCGACCGCCATTTGCCCCACTCTTCCCACCGGCCTCCAGCGCCTTGGCAGTGCCTGCCGCACATACCCCGCCAGGATCGCCATGCAAACCGCTACAGAGGCCACCATCGCACTGCCAAAACGCACGTTGAACAAATGATTTGGATCGTTAAGTGGGTCCGCTCCCGGCACGTATATACCAACCTGCCCGGAATACATCGTCAGCACATAAAAGACGAAAGGCACGAGGAACATCATCACCGCCAGTGTATCAGTAGTTAACCGTTTGCGCACAAGAAAAATGATCAACGCTACAAGCCCCAACGCCAAAAGGATAGACCCGAACGTGTCCACCGAAGTCACAACATAGTATCGTATTGATTGCCAGAGATTGTGATATGTCTGCTCCGCACGGATCTGATTGAGACTGATGGCCTGTCCCAGAGCGGAATAGGGACCTTTCTGGAAGTAGAACATGTCGTGAAAAATGAGCTGGTTCCAGATCAACCACAGCACGATGCCGAGACTGGCGAGCACTCCAAATACGAACAAATTCCCCTGGATCTCTCTCCAGCCCCGGCGTTTGAGCAAACCGACGACGGCGATGAGAGGAAGCATCACCATGAACAATGCCCAGCCATCGTAGCGCGCTAGCGTCGCTAAAAAGATACTCGCAGCCGCCCACACCAGTTGCCTGGGAAAGTTGTCCTGCGTCCAGCAGAGAAAGAAATAGCAAGCCAGCGTGGAGGTCGCGATACAGACCAGTTCGCTGAGCGGTGTAGACTGCAAATACAAAATATTTGGATTCAAGATGAAGGCCAGCGTCCCCACATAACTGGCGACATGATCATGTGTAATCCGCCGTGCCGCCAGGAAAATACAGCAGGATGCCACTACATAGCAGGTCATCGAGGAGAAGCTGCCTGCCAACCCTGAACGCCACAAGGAGTCATTCCAGATGAACGGCAGCATCCCCACCTGCGGCAATGGCAACCACACGCCACCCAGTTGCGCAACCCCTGGTGATTGACTGTCAAAGAAGCGCCGCGCCAACATCATGTGCGAGTATGAGTCTCCATAGAGCAGGATCTCTCGCTGCTGAAAAAAATACCAGCAGGCGCTGATACTCGTGAGAAGGGCCGTAATAATCGTTACCAGGAACCAGGGGTCTCTCAAGCTCTTGCCTTTGGGCTGCTTCAACTCGACACGCTCTTTGCGTGTAATCGCCGGTGCTGGCATCGTCGATATGGCCTGAAAGGCTGCCGTGATCGAAGAGGCTTGCTCTTGCTTGTTGGTGGAGGCAAGCGTTGGCACCGGTACCAGCAAAGTCGGCGTGTCTTCGAGGTACGGCGATGCATTGAGCGAGGCAAAATCTGGGATCGCCCCCCCTGGTTTCTTGCCGAGGTGCAGGCCATGCTCTGTCTTTTCCCAGTAGTGCGGCTTTACAATAAGCTGGAAAAAGGCCATACATGCGGCGATACTCATCATCGCCCAGTAGAGTGGGATGGACAATGCCCACTTGATCAAGTAGTACTGCTTGCGCTTCAGGCAGGCGAGCAGATACATGTAGATATAGAAGAAGTTGCCAAAGATCAGCGAAAACGCACCAGCGTAGAGCAGCGGCCTGGGAAATAATTGATGATAGGCCTCCGCTACGTCATGACCAAGGAAGAGGTAGAGGACGAACAGGCACCAGAGGAAGGGATTGAGGAAGAGAAAAGCCGTTTTCCCCCCAATCACCAGTTGTAATGAGACAAATTCTCTGAAGCGCCCGGGACGCAAATAGCGCCACGGCCTGCGCATATTGATCAGGTACGTCTGCATATAGCCCTTGATCCAGCGCGAGCGTTGTCGTATCCAGTTCTTGAACTTTGAATTTGCCTCTTCA
This sequence comes from Ktedonobacter sp. 13_1_20CM_4_53_11, assembly GCA_001919995.1. The sequence goes on along the minus strand of MNIY01000118.1, from coordinate 2,575 downwards.
TAGGTGGTCGAATTCAAAACGACCGTTTCCATCTGGTAGCGCGACAACCGCAGGCCCAGGTCGCAATCCTCCGTGACATTGAAGGCGTCCCAGCCCCCGAGCGCGCGCAGGATCTGTGTTGGGAAGTGATTCGAGGTGCCTCCCAGGGGAAGAGATAATTTCGCGCTCTGCAAGCCTGGCAAGATCAGGTCAAACCACAGCGAATATTCCGCGGTAAACCAGCGCGTCAACACATTTTGGTACGGATTGTAGAAGTTGAGCTTCGCCTGGACACACGCCAGGTCAGGTCCATGATTGGCGAACGTTAACACTGCCTTTTTCAACTGTGTCGGTTCCGGAATATCTTCCGCGTCATAAATAACCACGTACTGGCCAAAAGCCTGCATCAAACCAAAGTTACATGCGCGTGGCTTCGTCCGTGGTGAACCTTGCGGCACAGTCACGATCTTGAAATGCGAGGGCAGTGTTAAGGCGCGGATGGCGTTTCGTGTGTCGGCATCGTCCGCCTCTGTCAGGAAGAGGATCTGCAGTTTCTCCACTGGATAATCCATAGACATCATAGCACGCGCGAATTGTGGCACAACGCGGGCCTCGCGGTACAGCGGACATAGGATCGTGTAGGAGGGCCAGTCCGCGTCGCGTAAAGCCTCGACAATTCCCTTGTCGATTTCTTCTTCAGTCGAGCGCCGGAAGGTAAAGAACGATAGCCCGACAGTCGTCAACAGGTGCCCAAGATAGAGCGCCGTGATGATCGTCATCGCCACAAGCAGCGTTTGTTGGCGAAAAAATTGCAGTCCGAGGCACCCGCCTAGCGCTAGTAGCATCAGCACGATACTCTGCCACCTGGTAATCACCCATAGAGCTGAATGCTCCGGTCGGAAGGGAGCGAAAATAGTCACTTTTTGCTCCCCAACCAGCACCGTCTTCCCCGCGCTCTCCGCGTATTCGTTCATCTCCCGCAGCGCATTGTTGATGGTGTTCCGGCTCGTATGCGTCGCAAGCCACTCCTTGTAACGCTCAATCAGCAGTCGCCTGTTTCTTTCATCTGTGATATCTGCAGTTGTGACTTTCTTTGTCGTCTGTGTTGCTACATTTTCCAGTTTCTGAAGTTTCATCAAACATCCTTCATACGATGAGATCGTTTCTTGCAAGCCGGTCAGGCGATGCTAGGACTGCGACGAGGTATACCACGTATTGAGTACCGCCAGGGTAGGTTGACCTGAGAGCTGAAAGTCCTCTCCACCGTCGCAGCCCCAGAAGACGTTCCCCACGCTATGCTTATCAGGGCAGCGTCACAAGCCGCCTGTTCTTCAGGATCAGGCGGAGAGCCGTTTGAATATCTTGCCCACGAAAGATACAGGACGTCAGCACTATGGCGATACCCGATTTCTGAGATGATGAAGGATTTCCACCTGCAGAGAGAAATCATCCAGCGTGGTCTTCACAGCTGTCTTCCAGAGGCCAGGAATCCCCTTACAACCAATAGCCTTTGTGTGATAGACATCCCCCGTCGTTCTAAAACCTTCCAGCTATCTCGTTTCATTATAACAGAGGGCCCCCCCACCTGCTTCATTACTGCCCCATAATTCCTATACCCACGCGGCCATTGGCTAAACCTCCTTAGAGGAGGTTTTTATGATTTTACTTCAGAAGCGACTAGATACTCGTAAAGACGCTTACGTCGCTCTCGTCCTCCTTTGCCTCTAATGCTACCCCTGCAGGGCGGTCTAAAGACCTCCACCCACAACCCAACCTCTCCCCCTTGTACTATAAGAGAAGAGATTAGGTACACGAGATAGAAAGGAGCGAGACGCGGAGACGAGAAGTGAGGAATCTGTTCCAGCCTCCAAGCCACGAGCTTGTGACGTAGATGCGATCGCCTTCTCGTTGCTCCTATCGTAGGAAGAGCAGGAGCAAGTCGAGGCAGTCGTTGACTTGCACGCGGTGGATGGATGGGTGCTGGCGGCTTGCGTCAGAGGGGCGAGGCGACCAACGTGTGCCCGGTTGTGGTACGTGGTGCCAGCCGTCTTGCATCGTCGTCAACTGCATCGCTTGCAGGCGTCAAAGGGCGGTGAGCGCAAACCCTACGGTGGGACGCGATCGCTTGGACTCAAGCGAGGAACGGTGGTAGGGCATCCAAGGTATGGACTCTGTACAATCGGGGGCATGTAGCAGTTACGAAAAATTTGGATATCTCTTGACATGGGAGGCGTTTCACCGTAACATACAAGAACAAATGGAATGTTTGTTCAAGGAAGTCGTCCATGAAATCAGCCGTCAAAATCCTGCTCCAAGTCGGTGAGGGCGAAGCCGCTGTGCTCGATAGCCAGTCGCGCATTGCCAACTGGCTCTACAACACGCTGCTAGAGCGAGCCAATGCCTTGCGCACGCAGTATCGGGCGAGCCAGGACAAAAGCGTAGGCAAGACGCTCTCCACCGAACGGGGCTTACGGGACCTGATCCCGGCACTCAAAGAGCAGCATCCCTTTTTGAAAAGCGTGTATTCCTCTCCGCTCAAAAATGCGGCTCTGCGCCTCTCACAAGCGATCAGAGCGTATCAGGATGGCAAGCATGG
>MNIY01000137.1 GCA_001919995.1 Ktedonobacter sp. 13_1_20CM_4_53_11 | reverse complement strand
CTTGAAGCTGCCAGCTCCAGCAACATTGGTATATCCAGCCCGGCTTCGCGGTAGATGAAACCATGGCGAGCGTTGGCCACGCTGACGAGCGTTACCTCAAGTTCGAAATCGTGCCTTAGCGAAGCTCGCCGGGCAGCAAGCAATTCGGCAAACCCCTGGCCAACAGTTCCAAAGCCGATAATAGAGAGACGAAGATGTTTCATGGGCATTAAATCCAGGATAATTTCAGACGATCGAGCACACGTTTCACCGGCCCCAACTCTTCGATGCCAAGGCGACGTGCCACACGAATGTAGATGAAGATGCCTGCGAACAACTCTATGGAGAGTTTTATCAGGGCCAGCAGCGAACCTCCCAACCCCAGGGCGTGATCGTGAGTAGTGACGAAAACAAAATCGAGGACAAAGCGAAGAATCAAAAGTCCCGCCCCCATTGCCAGAGATGCCAGCAAGATACGGCCGATAAAGTTAGCCATGAGGCGCAGTTGGAGACCTCCAACGCGTTGATTCAGGATCCAGAGCAGTACAGCCGCTTCAAGCGTACCAGCAATGGAGGTAGAAAATGCTAAGGCAAACGTGCCCCACTGTAGTCCCCAGATCGCGATATTGATCAGGATAAGGCTCAGGGCAATCTTAAAGATAAACTGGAGTACGCTTACGATGACAGGTGTAAGGCTGTCGCGCAGGGCGTAGAATGCTCGTGTAAGGATTTCGACCGAGGCGAGACCGGCCAGGCCAACAGCAAAGCCTGCGAGAGGAAACGTGGTGAAAACTGCGCTCTGCAGATCGTATCTACCATGTTCGAGGAGCACCTGGACGATTGGCAGTCCTAAGACAATCAACCCCACACTCGAGGGAATCGACATAAACAGGATGCTGCGCAGCGTTTCCTGGATGATACTGCGATAACGATCGAAGCGTTCCTTTGCGACGTTCTCTGCTAAAGTTGGAAAGGCTGCGGTGGAAACTGCCATACCGAAAATACCGAGAGGCAGCAGCAATATCTGGAGCGCTTGATAGTACTGGGTGACCAGGCCACTGGCGGCAACTGCAACGAAGGAAACACCAAGATAAGTGATGAGAAAGCGGTCAACAAAAATGGAGAAGTAGAGCATAGCGGCATTGATAACGCGTGGTACCATCATGCGACCGACTTGAATAACGCCGGGATGTCGCCAGTCAAACGTGAAGGTGTAGCGCATACCAACTTTGACGAGGCCAGGAACCTGGATAGCAACCTGCAAGGCTGCGCCCAGGACGACGCCCCAGGTTGCTGCGTAGGCAGCGGTGATATCGTTGCGCTGCGCGAAGTATGCCAGGAAGACACCGGGCAGAAGTCCAATGATAATGCCTACATTGTAGAGCACACTGCCGATCGCGGGTAAGAGAAAATTCTGACGCGCATTTAATACGGAAGTGACGATGACGCCTCCACCGAGGATAATTGCTTGCAACAGCATGATGCGGGCAAGCGAAATAATCAAGTTGATGTGTGCGGCATAGTCCTGCGGGCTCATAAGTGCCGGTTTCGGGTTGTAGAGTGGTATGATTTGTCCTGCAAAGATGATAGCGATCAGCGCCAGCACCATCATGATAGCAATGGCAAGGTTGAGCGCAGCGCTGGCAACATGCCAGGCGGTCTTTTCATCGTTGTCGCCGACCATGTATTTTGTAAAGACGGGTATAAACGCTGAAGTTAGTGCACCGCCGGCTACGATATTGAAGATAAAATCGGGAATGTAAAACGCTTGTATATACGCGTCGGAAGTGGCGCCTGCACCAAAGACGAAGGCAAAGAGTAACGTGCGCACCAGCCCGAATACGCGGCTGACGACGAAAGCGCCCGTCAAGATAAAGGTGGCCTGGCGGATATGAACCCGCTGGATCATACCGGTATCTTGCGAGGCTTCAGAGGCAGCTTGTAGCGAGTTACTTGGCGTCATCAGTTGACCTGATGGACTACTCTGCCCCATTTGCGTCAAAGAACCTGGTGGAAGAATAGGCGATACCTCTATGGGCGGAGTCGATGCTGGCGAAAATTGTGAGGGCGCTCTTGCTGGTGCACCTGGCTGTGAAGGTGGGTTAGCTCCATTGCCCCAGGATGGCGACATCTGCTCGGGAGTGGCAGGGAAGGGCGCTCTAGCCCCTGGCGATTGGTTCTTCACCCGGAATGGGAAAACACTGGCGGCATCTGGTTTCATGCCTCGCTGTTGACGGCGCATCCTCTCCTCACGCAATTGTTGCAGGCGAGCCTGGCGCAACTGCGGGAGATGTTGGGAGGGTTGGGGCACTTCATAGTACTGGTGCTCCATTCCCTGTCCAAGGCCAAGCGAACTGCCCATATCAGCGATCGGTTGCTGGTAGCGCGGTGGCATTTGCTGAAATGGCTGTCCTCCCTGAGCCTGTGGTGGATACTGAGGGGGGGCTTGTTGTGGTTGCGCCTGGCGTTGAGGATACACTGGTGGCTGTGGCGCAGCCGGTGGCTGCTGCACTATTGCCTCTGGTTGTTCCTGCTCATATTGCCAGCCATAGTAGCCTTGCTGTCCTGGTGCTCCCTGCTGCGGCTGAGGCGATACTTGTTCTTCGTTTCCCACTATACTCGCTCTATACGTCTAAAATCAATGTATCTCAGGTTATTATTGTTGCTTTTCAATAGATCGAATTTGGAAGCGCGCCGTTTCGTTGTTGCCTGTCAAGCATATCATACTTGGTGTGTTCTGACTAGTATGGGTGGACTTTGGGTTTCGCCTCATTTGACACATCCCCACAAACCCCTATACAATCCTAACAACTTCTATATGAACCGCCCATGCGCAACACAGTGCGGTTCGTAGAAAACACATATCATGTGAGGTAGGAATATATTCGATATGGAACATCTCAACGCGGTCATTCTGGCGGGCGGAAGCGGGACACGGCTGTGGCCACTTAGTACGTCCAGCTTCCCCAAGCAATTTCTGCCACTTCCCAGTGGTCAAAGTATGATACAAGAAACCCTGGCGCGCGTCGCTCCACTTATTTCACCCGAACGAGTCTGGGTAGTCACAGGACGCTCGATGGCTGGATTGGTCCGGGAGCACTTGCCATCTATCCCTGTGAGTCACATCCTGGGTGAACCGGTGGGACGCAATTCAGCGCCTGCTGTTGCCTGGATCGCAGCCCTCATTGCGCAGCATGACCCGCAGGCCATTATGGCCTCATTCCATGCAGACGCGGTAGTTGCCAATGTTGAAGCGCTTCATCAATCGCTGCGACTTGCCTATCAATTGGCCGAGCAAGGCTATCTCGTGACGCTTGGTATTAAACCGACCTCGCCCGAAACGGGCTATGGCTATATTCGTTTCGCTGACCCGGTGGGTGAAGGATATGGGCATCAGGCATTTTTTGCTGAGCGCTTCGTTGAAAAACCAGACTTGTCGACGGCGCAGAGCTACCTGGAAGATGGTCATTACGTGTGGAATAGCGGGATGTTCATCTGGAAAGTAGAGGCGATTCTGGCTGAAATGCGTACCCATCTTCCCGAACTGATGCGAAAAATAGATATCATTGTCAGTGTTATGGGAACGCCGCAGGAAACCTCGACGATCAATGAAATCTGGCCGACTCTGACCTCTATTTCTATCGATAACGGTATCATGGAGAAGACGAAAAACCTTGTCGTTATACCCGCCGATCTTGGCTGGGATGATGTTGGCAACTGGGAGCAATACACCTCGCTCTTTCCTTCGGATGCATATGGAGTGGGCGCTGTTGGTCCCCACGTCAGCCTGGAATGTCAGAATACCTTTGTCTATAACGATACAGCACGCCAGGTCTACACTATTGGGTTGGAAGATATAGTCGTGGTTGAAATGGACGACAAAACCATGATTTGTCACAAGGATCATGTGCAGCGTGTGAAAGAACTGGCGGAGAGTCAGCAGAAAAAAGGCTAACAAGAGCAAGCACGTAGCATATGCGTCCAATAGCCGTGGTATCTTTGCCAGGTGTCACGGTATTTCTGTGTGCTATAATTGTATACAACATTGTTGGTGCTATGTTGTAGAAACGGAGTCTCCTGTATGCTCTCCGAACAACCCGTGCTGGGTACACGCGGCATGGTCGCCTGTGCTCACTACCTCGCCACCCAGGCTGGTCTCTCCATTCTGACACAAGGTGGAAATGCTGTTGACGCTGCCATTGCTGCTAATATGGCTACGACTGTCGTCTATCCATCGACCTGTTCGGCTGGCGGCGATATCTTTATGCTCATCTGGGAAGCCAAATCGCAGCGACTACACGCGCTGAATGGCAGTGGGCGAGCTCCGAGCCGGATGACACCTGAATATTTCATGTCCCGGGACATGAAAGAGATTCCCGAAAGAGGTCCACTCTCTATTAATGTGCCAGGTGCGGTTGATGGCTGGTTTGAGGCTCTAGGACGTTTTGGGACACTTTCAGCGGAGACAGTCTTTGCACCGGCTATTGCCTACGCGGAGGAAGGCATGCCTGTCAGCCCTAAATTGAGTGGCTGGCTACGCCGCGCTGAGCCTGTGCTCAAGGCCTGGGAGAGTACGGCATCGGTCTTCTTCCCAGGGGGGCGACTGCTCCAGCCTGGTACCATTTTACGGCAGCCTGACCTGGCCCGCACCTATCGCACGCTAGCAAAGGAGGGGCGCGACGCTTTTTATCGTGGCCCATTAGGGCGTACGATCACTGAATATATTCAAAGCTGTGGCGGCGTGCTCTCCATGGAAGATATGCAACAACATCGATCGGATTGGGTTGAGCCCCTCACAACAAACTATCGCGGGTATGATATCTACGAGTTTCCGCCGAATGCGCAAGGTATAGCTGCATTGGAAATGCTCAACATCCTTGAAGGGTATGATCTCAGGTCTCTTGGCCACCAGACTGCTGAATACTTGCATTTGATGCTGGAGGCGAAAAAGCTGGCCTTTGCAGATAGGGATCGCTACGTTTCTGACCCTGCATTTGTAGATGTACCGGTTGAGCACCTTTTGAGCAAGACGTATGCTGCGGAACAGCGTGCCAGGATCAACCCCAGGAAGGCAACGCCATACTTTGCTGCAGGACTTGAAAAAGATGGTGATACCATGTATCTTTGCGTGGCGGACAACAAAGGTAATGTCGTCTCTTTAATCCAGAGCCTCTACAATGGTTTTGGGAGCGGCATTATTGGCGGTAATACAGGTGTATTACTCCAAAACCGGGGTTCATACTTCTCCCTTGATCCGCGCCATGTGAATTACTTGCAGCCGGGGAAGCGTACGATGCACACGCTCACTCCTGCAATGGTGCTCAAGAATGGGACTCCCTATCTGGCTCTTGGATCGATGGGAGGAGATGCTCAACCGCAAATACATGTGCAGGTGCTTTCAGCCATCATCGATTTCGGTTTGAATGTTCAGCAAGCCATCTCAGCTCCGCGCTGGCGAAGTGGACCGGTGAGAGCAGCATCGCCACATAAGGGGCAAGAAGTAAGTGGTCAGCGCAGTCTCGATGAACACCTTGAGCGTAAAATAGCAGAAGTGGTCTCGATGGAGCGGCGCTTTCTGAGCGGCGTACCCCTGGAACTTGATTTACTTGGTCATCAAACCATTGTGGAAGGCTTGTGGGAAGATCGAATGGGTCATGCCCAGGCTATTCTCATCAATCCAAATACTCATATTTTTGAGGGAGCTGCCGACCCTCGTTGTGATGGTCTCGCGCTTGGTTGGTAGCAAGTTATTGTGGGCAGAAAAATAGTAGTACGGAAGGATGGAGTGTATGACCACGAAGCCATATCGACATGCAATCCCCCCAGATATTCTAGCGCTTTCGCATGAGCGTGATATGTTACGTAGAAAAGGTCAATATGACCGGGCAGATGCCTTGAAGCGGCAAATTGAGGAGGCTGGCTATGCAATTAAAGATAATCCACATGGAGCGCATTTAATTATTCTCCCAAGTATCGAAGTCGACGGCAATGTTTTCCGCACCTCGCGCCAGTTGCCTTCGCTGCTTGATGAAGCTGATAGGTGCCTCTTTTCAGTCAATATTCTGGCTCGTGATAGTTTTGAGCAGACGCAACGCTGTATCCAGGGCGTCTTGCGTTATGCCGGCAATTACGATATTGAGATCATTCTAGTTGATAACGCCTCGCGGGATGAATTGAGCATCTGGGCGGCGGCGTTACAACATTCCGATCCTCGACTGCACGTACTGCGCGTCAGCCGCACGATGGGTGAGGCAGAAGCCAGGAACATTGGCCTGAAGCAGAGCCTGGGGCGCTACATCCTGCTGCTTGATAGTAGTGTCGAGTTTACCGGCGATGTGTTTACTCCGCTAGCAAAAACATTAGCGAACGATGGGGTCGGTATTACCGGGCTGCATGGTTTACGTACCGATGATCTTCGTCACTTCGAGGAGAGCCAGCGTTTGAATGTTGAGGCGATAGATCTACTCTGCATGGCTTTCAAGAGGAGGCTGCTAAAGAAAGCCGGTTTCTTCGATGAGGGTTATCGCTTTCCATATTATATGGATATTGATTTTAACTTTGCTGTTCGAGATAACGGAGCTGAAATTGTTGTCACACCCAACTTGCCTGTAGCTTGTTATCCAGTTCTGCAGCACGCTGGTCTGTCCGATGCTGAACGGACCAGGTTGACCAAAAGGAACTTCTATCGCTTCCTTGAAAAATGGGGGGATAGGGAAGATTTGTTAGAGGAAGAGTAAGGAGAAAAACATTGCAGACTTTGAAGAAGCGAGACGAGATTCCAGTGGAATTTACGTGGAATCTCGAAAGTATCTTCTCGACAAATGAGGAGTGGGAGCGCGATTTTCAAACCCTTCAACAACGTTTACCAGAATTGGAGGCACTCGCAGGAACGCTCTCACAGAGCGGGCAGGCGCTGCTAACAGTATTGCAGAAGCGTGATGAGCTGTCAAAAGAACTTGAACGCCTCTACGTCTATGCCTCGATGCGCAAAGATGAAGATACCACGAATAGTACCTATCAGGGAATGGCCGATCGCGCTGTGCAATTGTATGTGCGTCTCTCGACGATTGCCGCATACATTGAACCAGAAATACTGGCTCTACCTCAAGATAAACTTGATCGGTTCATCAAAGAGACCCCGGGGTTAGCGCTCTATGGGCAACAGTTGCATGACCTGAATCGTAAGCGGGGACATATTCGTTCGGCAGAAATTGAATCTGTACTTGCCGCGGCAGGTGAAATGGCGGAGACTCCAGGCAGTGTCTTCACCATGATTGATAACGCAGATCTAAAGCTTCCTACCATCAAAGATGAGGCGGGCGAAGAGGTAGAACTGACTAAAGGGAATTACCAGCTCTTCATTCGCAGTACGGATCGCCGGGTGCGCAAAGATGCCTTCGAGGGATTGCATAGCACGTTCTTGAAGCAGCGCAATACCATTGCATCGACGTTGGCAGCGCAGGTGAAGACAGACATCTTTTACACGACCCAGCACAACTATAGTTCGAGCCGGGAGTACGCCCTCGCTCGTTACAATATCCCGGTCAGTGTATATGACAATCTGGTCGAAACGGTAAGTGAGCACATTCCTCTGCTCAACCGCTACCTCAAGTTGCGCAAACGTATCCTGCAACTCGATGAATTGCACATGTACGATCTCTATGTCCCGATTGTTGAGGAGACGCGAGAAGAGATCAGCTATCAACAGGCGAGGGATACCGTTATAGCGGCGTTGGCTCCTTTAGGTGAGAATTACCTTGACACGCTTAAAAAGGGGTTTACAAAGCGCTGGATCGATGTATATGAGACACCCGGCAAACGAGGTGGGGCATACAGTGGTGGTGCGTACACTACACAGCCGTTTATCCTGATGAATTATCAGAATAACCGCGATAGCATGTTTACGCTTGCTCATGAACTGGGGCACTCCCTGCACTCGTTCTACACGCGCAATTACCAGCCCTACCAGTATGGCGACTATACCATTTTTGTGGCCGAAGTCGCTTCAACGCTGAACGAAGGGCTGTTGACAGAGCACTTGTTAAAGACGACCTCTGACACTGCTCTGCGCCTGGCTATCCTCAATCACTCTTTGGAAGGTTTCCGCGGTACTCTCTTCCGCCAGACGATGTTCGCGGAATTTGAACAACAGATTCATAGCCGGGCGGAAAAGGGTGAGCCGTTAACGACGGATTCGCTCAGCGCGCTCTATCATGGCCTTAATGAGAAGTACTATGGTGGTGAAACGTTTATCGATGAACTCATCGATATCGAGTGGGCACGTATCCCACACTTCTATAGCAGTTTCTACGTCTATCAATATGCCACGGGTATCTCTGCCGCGTCTGCCCTTGTACAGCAGATATTGCACGAGGGAAAGCCCGCCGTTGAACGCTATCTGAAGTTTCTTAGCAGCGGCTCGTCTGACTATAGTATAGAGTTACTCAAAAAAGCTGGAGTAGATATGACCTCACCGGAACCGATACGCCAGGCGTTGGCGCTGTTCGAGTCGCATCTGGCCCAGATGGAAGAGCTGATGAGGGAGAAAACGGGCAAACTAGACCACTGCCGCTCTCATGGGGCGGCAGTGGTTTTTGTCTTTTTATGTAGCGGTGAAATGTATACGTTTCCTGGACTTTAGGAGTGTTTATAGAGAGGAACTTGTACAGTTTGCCTGTAAAGGGAGAAGTTGTGCGAGTTGGTCCATTTCTGTAAACGTAATGTAGCTCGAAGAGGAGAAATACACATGGATGAAGAAAAGAGAGATCTTGGTACAAAAGGCAAGTCGGACACCTTAAAAGGAAAGGTCAATCAGGCTGCCGGTAAAGTACAGAAGAAGGTCGGACAAGCTACTGGTGATCCCTCTACAGAGGCGAAGGGCAAAGCCCGAGAGACCACTGGTAAGGCCCGATCGAAGGCAGGAGGGGTTGAGCAGAAGGCAGACAGAAAATTGAAGGGCGAAGATTTGTAACTCTTCCTTCCACCCGTTTTCTACAGTAGAGGGGAGGTGAGCAAGCAATTTACCGCTTGCTCACCTCTACTTGTACTTGATACCTTGTTTAGGGGTTATCCCACTCGCGTCCATCATTCTGAATGAGAGCGTCAGCTTCAGGTGGTCCCCAGGTTCCAGCTTGATAAGGGTGGACCGCGCTCTTAGGCATGTTCTTCCATGCGTTGATAATGCTATCCACAATACGCCAGGATGTCTCGACCTCGTCACGGCGAATGAAGAGCGTGGAATCTCCAACTATGCAATCAGCGATCAGACGTTCATATGCATTAGGCGACTCGATACCAAAGGCCTCCGAATAGGAGAAATTCATATCAACATCATTGAGATGGCGCGCCGCGCCCGGTACTTTAGCGGCGAACTTCAGCGATATGCCCTCATCGGGTTGAATGCGTATCGTCAACCGGTTGGGAACAAGCCCTTTCGTTTCGGCCGGTTTGTAGAGCATATGAGGGACGCGTTTAAACTGGATTGTCACCTCTGTACTGCGTTTGGGCAATGCTTTGCCTGTGCGGATGTAAAAGGGAACTTCCGCCCAGCGCCAGTTCTCGATGAACAATTTGAGAGCCACATACGTCTCAGTTTGTGAAGCAGGGGAGACACCTTTTTCCTCTTTGTAACTCACCTGGGGTTGTCCGTTGATCACCCCGGCGGTATATTGACCGCGTACAGTGCGTTTGGCTACATCTTCCGGTGTCAGGAGAGGGACGGCTCGCAAGACTTTGACTTTTTCATCGCGGATAGCGTCGGCATCAAAAGCGACGGGGGCTTCCATTGTGGTAAGGCAGAGTACCTGCATGATATGATTCTGTACCATGTCGCGGATAGCGCCGGCTTCTTCGTAATATTCGGCGCGCGAACCAATGCCCAGGCTCTCCGCAACGACAATCTGTACGTGGTCAATGTATTTCTGATTCCAGAGAGGCTCGAAGATACCATTGGCGAAGCGGAACGCGAGAAGGTTTTGTACTGTCTCTTTCCCCATATAATGATCGATACGGTATGTCTGTCTTTCATGGAAAACGCGAGCGATTTCGCGGTTGAGCTTCTGGGCAGAGGCCAGGTCGCGCCCAAAGGGCTTTTCGATCACAATGCGTGTCCAGGACTCTTCATCACCATACTGTCCAGCAGCGGGGCGTGCCAGGCCAGCACCACCAAGTTGGAAAATGATTTCTGAGTCAAGGGTGGGCGGCGTGGCAAGATAGTACATGCGGTTCCCCTGGGTACCCTTCTCTCTATCAAGTCTCTCCAATATGTCAGCGAGTTTCTCATAGCCTTCGCGATCATTGAAGTCTGATTGGCAATAATACATTCGTTGGGCAAAGTCATGCTGTGCCTCGCGATCTAGTTTGTCATTGTCAGGCATGTATTTGTTGATTGAATCTAACGCCATGCCACGCCATTGTTCATCATTCATGGGGCGGCGCGCAAAAGCTACCACCGAGAAACCTTCTGGAAGGGGATGATCATGGAGAAGGTGGGCCAGAGTGGGTAACAATTTTCGCTGGGTAAGGTCGCCAGTAGCTCCGAAGATGACAACGGTACACGGTTCCGGCATTTGTCCATCTTGCCAGATTGTATGTTGCTTGAGTGAGCCAGCGGGATGAACTTCTTGTGGCATGTATACTCTCCTCTAGTGAAAAATGTACGATACACTATATGCACAGAGTATAACGCATTCCTGACGGTTTGGCTTCATATCTCTATTTCAGGTTTGCTTCTGATTAGCATCTTTTGGAGGTGCAATGCTAAAGAGTGCACGCGTGGTTGAACGGATGTGTGCGATTAACCCGGCCAAGGCAACAAACAGTAGTGAAGGTACTACGAGGGCAAATCCAAGCGATGGTGTGAAGGGAATGTGTAGCCAGGAAAGAAAAAATAGCTCAAATACGAAGAGCAGTATCACCAGTCCGGTTGCAACGAAGGTAATCGTTGATACGAATTTTACGTGTAACCGGTTTTCCGTCATCTGCTGACGCAGTTCTGTCTGTTGGCGTAAGCTATTTTGCTGGTTTTGCATATTATCGCGCTCAAGCGCAATTTGGAGCCGTTCTTTTACAAGCTCTTGTTCGAGTTGATACGCTTTTTTTTGCGCCTGTCGCATCAAATAGAGTGACTCGGCTGTATGTTTTTCTTCTATTTGCCTCACGTGGAGTTTCACTGTCTTCATGGCGTCGTTCGTCATAACAACCCCATCTTCTGTATGGAGTTCGAGTGTACGTGCCGCTTCGGCAACCATATTTTGAGCCTCTTCCTCTACCGCACTCTGAAATGAGTGGTAGAGTTCCTGGTAGCGTCTTTCTAGCTCGAGGTGATCCTGTATTGTGCGGTTTTGCTCAGACTTTAGCTTGTCCAGCTGGCTCTTATAATATTCTATCTTTTCCTGATGTGCGTTTTGCATAGAGTCGATCTCGTCGATATATTTTGAAATCATCCAGTGCAGGCGTTTGTTTTCTTCACGGAGATGGATGTACTGCCGCCAAACAAATTTTCCATGGGTTTTCTGGCTAGTGATTTGAGGCAGGTTATCGGTCTGTTTCTGTTGCAAGATATGCTGCCGTCGTTCAGATACGTGATCACGATGATTGTAAGGATGGGATATTCTTTCAATGGCTCCAGTATTCTGGGTAGTATCATCCGATAGCATAGTCTGCTCCCTCGCATTGTTCTATCTTGCGGTCAGCAACTGGATACGCGATACATAACAAGTACAGGAGATATTTCCTGTATGTCAGTTAATTCTCTCTCTCGTTGCTATTATGCATAGGAAAATGAAAAGATGCAAGCCTTCTGCTATTTCAAGGGCACGGTGTAGGTGTCCTGAGTGGTTTAACTGTCGGGCAGGGTTTTGGGCTCTGGGTCGGCGATGGTATTGTTGTCGGTGAATAAGTCGCAGTGACTGTTTCCGGAGGATTTACCGTTGGGGACCCGCCAACTGGTGCTGTTGATTTCGTGTTAGGTGTGGAGATCACGAGGGTGAAGAAGGCTGCTCGATCGATTGTCACGTTACATGGTGGCACACCTTGCGGACCCTGAAATGCGATAGTAACCAGTACAATTTTGTTGAGATCGGCGGACTTATTGGCAATTGAAACGGGAAAAATAGCCAGCCCGTCGGAAGTTGTATTTGCTGTGACGTTGACGCTGCCCTCGGCCCAGAGAACCGTCGCTGTCCCTTGAGCAGGAGAGACTCCTTGAGGATTGCCATTCACGTTGTGGACAAATTTCGCATAGACTCCAATAATAGAGGACTTATTCATGCTAGGTGAGGTATTGGTGACCCATGCAGAGCAGGTATATCCGGGTAGTGGTGGTGTTGGCGACCCATCGCCCTGGCCAAGATTGATGGTCACTGTGACATCTGGTTGACCTAAATTAGCATTTGTAGCGCCTCCACCACAGGAGACGATCAGTACACTGAACAGGAGGAGGAGAAGTGTCGCTCCGTATTTGAGATAAAGAGAAGGTGAGGTAGTCGTCTTCCATCTTTTCCATATGTTTTGCCGCATATACCTTGAGTCACCTTTATCTAAGCTAAATAGTGCGGATAGTATAGCACAGGAGCGGCTATAGACGGTATTTTCGGAGGTTTATCTACCATGAAAGTACTATCTCCGGCATGTGTTTAAAGTAAACTGGAGCGGAAATATATCTTGCGTGTTCAACATAAACGAGGCATGGTATCCAACGAGAAGATACCATGCCTCGTTTGCAGGTCGTGATGAAGAACAGTATGTTACTGAACGGTGACGGTCAGGTTCATTCCCGGGTGAACGGTGCAATAGAGGTGAAATGTTCCGGCCGAAGTAAATGGACCGACCGTTCCGCTATCGTTGCCATTGAATGTTTTGTTGACGGTGGGGGCGCCATTTTCTGTGGCTGGCTTTTGTGTGTTGCCTTGCCAACTGCCGTTAACAATGATATGGGTCGATGCGACATCGTCAACGAGGTTGAGCATATCACCTTTATGGATAGTAATCGACGTCTGAATGAAGGTGGATCCGCCCATATGGACGGTGGGATAGCTAGCGGTATTGGCAGTATCTACTATGGCGCATGCGCTCAGTAGCGTGGCCAGTATGCCAAATATTACCAGTCCGCCTACAATTCTTTTATACATTAAGAGTTCCTTTCTAAATTATTCCAGCTTGATGCCAGGTTCTTATATTTTACCTGGTGATCTGGCACAGTTTCCTCTGTGTAGTCAAGGTGTGCCACTTCATATTATAGGACAAATGTGCACTGTTGGGGAGACCTTGCTCTCGACTCATTGCAATAAAGATTAGGAGAGGAAAGTATCCTGCTGTCACTTTAAGAGGAAGATGAACGTGTGATTAAAAGGGGGATATCTTTTCATGAACAGGTGAGGAAGAAACACCTGGTAATCTATTACGACAAGGAGGTAACGAAATGCTGTGGTATTGCGCTTTCACCTGGTATCACCATACTAACCGCCAACAGGTGGCTCAACGCATCCTTCAACAACATGAGGCTGGTGCGCATAGCAATCGCACCATTCGCGGTTGGTACAACCTGGCAGGCGGGGGCTCGGGCTTCTTAGTGGTCGATGCATCGACGCCGCAGGAGGTGACGGCTATGCTTCAACCCTACATGGATCTCATGAGCTGGGATGTGCGAGCCATCTACGCGCTTGATTATGATCAGCAGATTCAGGAGATGCGGCAACTCGCGGGCGCTTCTGTTTAACCGGGTGAACATGCTAGAAAAGGCGGGTACGTAGCTCGTACCCGCCTTTTCTTTGCTGCTTATGCCCTTTTAGCAGTCACTGAAGTGACATCCTCCCGTCCCGGAAACGGGACAGGCTTCCCACTCTCACGAGTGTTCCCTTTCTGCTTCTTTGGCGGCAGGCCTCCCTGGTCCCATTCAGGTTTGCTCTTACGTCCGCCTCCACAGACGTCAGTTCCCGCAAGCCCTGCGGTACATGCGGAGTCTCTTACGCCCCGTCTTACTCGGACAAGTGTACGAGATGCTCCTCGTCTTGTCAAGCGTTTTGGTCTCTTCAGGAGTTTTACCCCTGCCTGCAGCAAACAAGCAACGGCACTTCCATCCCGCCCCATAAATGGAGGCGGGTCTTCCCGTGCCGCTTCTGATAATGGCAAGGCGCAGGACGGCTGTCACCCCTGAACAGCCGTCAGGTTATGCCACACTATTCCGCCATCGTCGGCTCGTAATGCATAAACTATGCCATTGGATGCGCCAATGTAAATTGTGGTACCATCCAGAATTGGCGCATTGAACACAGGTCCGGCGATGGAATGATAATCCCAGAGCAGGGAACCATCGCGTGCCCGCAGCGCATAAACGGTGCCATTAGATAAACCGGCGGAAGTGCTAAGGTAGATGATGTCATTGGCAAGCAATGCACCGGTAGGAGATCTGTTGAGCTTAACATGCCAGAGGACCGAGCCGTTACTGCTTTGGAGAGCATAGATATCACCCCCATCTGTCGTATCCTCACCCTTAGCTGCGCTGGCATAGACAACTCCATTCTCTACCGAAAACCAGTTTGCCCAGCTATTCTTGCCATTGTTCATGCTATAGTGCCAGAGGATGGTTCCATCGCTTGCGCGTACTGCATACAGGGAGGATAGACCTTCTTTGAGTGGTACTGCCTGGACAACAGAGGCACTCTGAAACGTATTCCACAGGAGTGCACCAATAGCGGTCGCACCTTGTAGAGGATTCGCGCTGTGAGCGGAGGGAGGCACTAACATTTTTGTCGTGGTGGTATAGAGGATTCCGTTGACCAGTTGCGGTGGCTGGATGAGATTCGCATCTAGCGTCTGCTTCCATATCTGATGCCCATCACTTGCACGGAGTGCGGCTAGCGTACCACCAACTAAGCCGATATAGCCATCCGAGTTGATATAGACAACTCCGTTTGCTACTCTAGGTGTAAATATGAACCCATCTGTCGTGTAGTGCCAAATGGGGGTTCCATTATTGGCTTGTAAGGCATATAATGTGCCCTGCCCGGTAGCTATAGATGAGTTAAAGTAGACGACTCCGTTGACCTCCAGCGGCGATCCAGAGTCAGAAGCTTTCGTAGCGAAGTGCCAAAGCAAGGTTCCATTGTTGCCGTTTAAGGCAGATATACCGTCTTGTGAAGCGACATAGATTACATTATCTGTTGTTGATAGGGATAGGTAACTATAGTTGACGTTGTCGTAACGCCAGAGTAAGCGGCCATCGCTTGCGCGCAAGGCATAGACATGAGCCGGGCCATTCTGATCTACAAAGGAAGCAACATATACGACCCCATTTTTCACAACTGGCGGCTGGTCAGCAGAGCCGTCAATCTTCTGGTGCCAGAGCAGGGCACCATCGCTGATACGCAGAGCATAAGCGGAGTTATCCGCTGTGCTGAG
>MNIY01000097.1 GCA_001919995.1 Ktedonobacter sp. 13_1_20CM_4_53_11 | reverse complement strand
GACGAAGCTGCGCATCGCCAGGATGCTCTTCTGGATGATGGGCCCCACGCGTAATTGCCAGTGGTCGGTGGTCGCTAATCGTGCCTGTAGCTCTTCGAGGATCATCTCGTCTGTCCAGTTGGCAATATCATCTTGCGGATCGCACTGAAGATACATGCGCTGCAATTCCGGGGAGCGCGTGCTGACCAGGGCGAAGCCGCGGTCGGAATAGGCATAAATCAATTCTTGGGCAGAGGGAGGAGCCTGCATCAAGATGCCGAGCCAGCCAAATGGATAGAAGCGGGTGAAGACGGTTTGTATCGCCTCTGGAAGAGATGCCCGAGACACGCCATGAAAGCCATCGCATCCCGCGATGAAATCGCACTGCAGCTCAATCTGCTTATCCTCATGGACAAAGTGGATACTTGGCTGACTCGAAGCGGCTTCGGCCAGCCGGACGTCCTTGACGTTGAAGAGAAGCTGTCCCCCCTGCTTGAGGCGTGCAGCAATCAAGTCCTTCAGGACTTCATGCTGCGGATAAATCGTGATGACACGCCCGTTCGTCAGTTCAGATAAGGGGATGCGATGCCCTTCTCCATCAAAGCGGAGCTCGATGCCGTGATGCACGGCTCCTTCACGCTGCATACGCTCACCCAGCCCCATGTGCGACAGGAGATCAACAGTGCCGTGCTCGAGCACTCCGGCGCGAATCGTCGCTTCGACCTCTGCTCTGCTCCGGCTTTCGAGCACAGTCGAATCAATCCCCTCCCTGGCCAGGAGCAGCGAGAGCAATAACCCGGCTGGGCCAGCCCCAATGATGCCAACAGGTGTTCGCATGTTCATCACGAATCTCCTTGCCAGTGGTTTCTCTCTGTGAGTAGATGCGCTTGATGTACTCTTTTTCCCTGCTTCATACTCTCGCCTCCGGTGATGAACGTGATGTATCGATGCCCAGCAGCTTGACAGCGTTCTCCTTCAGGATCAATGGGCGAACCTCTGGCCGGATGTTGATCTTCTCAAAATCGGCTAACCACCGATCAGGCGTAATCAGGGGGTAATCCGAGCCAAAGAGCATCTTGTGCTTGAGCTGGGTGTTAGCGTACTGAATGAGCTGACCGCCACATCATCCAGGTACATGGGATTCGAGTACTTGAGATGCACCCCACCTCCACCACGCATGCCCGACCCAATGCCGCTATGCCCCGTATGAAATATCGCCGGCAGACCGGCCTCTGCAATCACTTCGTAGAGAACATAGGCACTGCGATTATTGGGGTAGAAGGCCTGTAAGGAAGGATGAAATTTGAAGCCGCGCACCCCGAAGTGCTCGATGAGGCGACGGGCCTCGCGTGCTCCCATCTTCCCTTTGGCCGGGTCGATACTGGCGAAGGGAATGAGCACATCCGGGTTCGCAGCCGCGACTTCGGCCACCTCCTCGTTGGGGACTCGTACCAGGCCGGTCGTCGACTCCATGTCGACCGGGAAGATGACGCATGCTATCTTCCGTTCCCGGTAGTAAGCCGCTATCTCAGGAATGGTCGGCCGGGGTCCTTCGTCCTTGAAGTAATCTGCCGACGCCTCCTGCATCGCCTTCCACATCGGATCATCAGGAAGGCGTTGCGATACCTCCGCGTGTGTATGCACGTCGATCGCCACCAGGTTTTGTATGTCCATGTCTGCATAGCTCCTTTCACGCCATCTGTTATCGGCCTGTCCATGTGGGCTCACGCTTTTCGGCAAAAGCTCGAGGTCCTTCCTGCGCGTCTGCCGTCTGCATCACGCGCGTTCTCGCCCCCGCACTACGTGCCCAGGCTTCTGCTTCAGAAAGCTCGTGCGCACTTCTGGCGATGGCTAGGCTCTCGCGAACGGCAAGTGGGGCATTAGCACAGATACGCGCAGCAAGACGCTTTGCCGTTGGCATCAGCTCGGCTGCTGGTACCACATAGTTCACGAGACCAAGCTGATAGGCCTCGCGTGCTCCGATGCGTTCTCCGGTCAGGATGAGCTCAATGGCACGTGCGCGGGGCAGAGCGAGCGGCAGACGGAAGAGTCCACCTCCGGCGGCAATAATCCCCCGCGATACCTCTGGCAAGCCAAATTCTGCTTCCTCGATGGCAATCACCATATCACAGGCAAGGACTAATTCGGTCCCGCCAGCCAGCGCCAAACCATTAACCGCAGCGATCACCGGCTTGGTCCGTGGGAAGCGTACGAAGCCGCCAAAGCCTCCCTCCTGCGTTTCAATGAGTCGCCCCTCGCCCGAAGCCATCGCCTTCAAATCGGCGCCAGCCGAGAAGGCCCGGTTTCCAGCGCCGGTGAGAATAGCCACCCACACCTCAGGGTCACTTTCGAAGCGGTGCATGATGTCATTCATCGCCGTCGCTACCGCGCCATTGACCGCGTTGCGGGCCTGGGGTCGATTCAGGGTGATGAATGCAATCCGTTCTTCTACCTCATAGAGAACTTCATCTGCCATAATTATTTTTAAACTCCTTCCTGCCAACCAGTGAACACTTCCTCGTTCGTGTTCTTTTCAATATCGAGGCAATATGTTGTCCCACTGCGCTTATTTGGGGGCCATGCGAATAGCTCCGTCCAGGCGAATGACTTCCCCATTGAGCATTTCATTCTCGATGATGTGCCTGGCAAGGGCCGCGTACTCGCTGGGACGACCCAGACGAGATGGAAAGGGAACCTGCTGACCGAGCGAGCGACGGGCCTCTTCGGACAGATTCCCCATCATCGGGGTCTCGAACGTGCCGGGAGCGATGGTCATGACGCGAATACCAAAGCGGGCCAACTCGCGTGCGATGGGCAGCGTCATGGCCACAATGCCCCCTTTCGAGGCGGAATAGGCCGCCTGCCCGATTTGCCCGTCGAAGGCCGCCACCGAGGCGGTGTTGATGATGACGCCACGCTCCCCGTCTTCGGTGGTAGGGACATTGTTTGCCATGGCTGCCGCCGCCAGGCGAATCGTATTGAATGTGCCGATCAGGTTGATCTGGATAACTCTCATGAAGGAAGCCAGGTTCATTGGTCCGTTTCTCCCGAGCACCCGCTCGGCTACGCCAATTCCCGCACAATTGATGAGCACGTGTAGACCACCAAAGGTCTCGACGGCGGCCTGCACGGCAGCCTGCACCGCTTCTTCCTCGACGACGTTGGTATTCACGAACACTGCTGATTTGCCCAGTTCTTGTGCCAATGCATCCCCAGCCTCCTTGTTCAGGTCGGCAATGACTGCCTTTGCACCTGCCCGGCTCAAGAGCCTGACACAGGCTTCTCCCAGACCCGAAGCACCTCCAGTGACTAAGACAACCTTATTCTCGATCTGCATACTTCATCCTTTCCTGTTTGTGACTATGCTTCTACACTCTTCTTTTTAAGATAAACCCATGCGCTGCCGCTCCTGGTGCTTGAGGACGCGCCGCAAGATTTTGCCGGAAGGGTTCCTGGGAATAGCCTCGACGAATTCGATCTCGCGCACATTTTTGAAGGTGGCGAGCTTGCCATTGGCCCACGCTATCAGCTCAGCCGTGCTCACGTGTTCATGGCCCGCTCTGAGCACCACAAAGGCCTTCGGTACTTCTCCAGCTTCCTCATGTGGCTTGGCAATGACGGCGACATCGACAACGGCGGGGTGCTCGAGGAACAGCGCTTCAATTTGAGCAGGAGCCACGCTGAAGCCTTTGACCTTGATCATCTCCTTCTTACGGTCGGTGATGGTCACATAGCCCTCTTCGTCACGCCAACCAATATCTCCTGTATAGAGCCAGCCACTGCGCACAGCTTCAGCGGTCGCTTCGGGTGCTTTCCAATAGCCCTGCATCACCTGCGGCCCCCGGACGATCAGCTCGCCCTCTTCACCGACACCTAGCTCCCTCTCGCCTGTCTCAATATCGACGATTTTCTGCTGTGTATCGTGAATGGGCAGGCCAATGGTCTCGACCTTGATGAGCTGCGGATAGTAAACCGGATTGGAGTGTGTCCCCGGTGATGCCTCAGTCAGGCCATAGGAGGTCATCACCGGGATGTGCGTACGCTCCTGGAAGCGATGGGCCAGCGCGGGAGGAACCGGAGCCGCTCCACATTGGGTAAAACGGACCGTATGCATATCATACGCGTCCAGCTGCGGCCACTCACTCAAGGTGGACAAGACCTGCGGGACGGAGTATAGGAGTGTGATGCCCTGCTCTTGAATGAGCTGTAAAGACCGTTCAGGCTCGAAGCGCTCCATCAATATCAGACGAGCACCCGCCAAGGCCGCGCAGCCCAGCAGCATAATACCATAGATATGATAGAGCGGCAGGAAAACCAGCATGCGGTCCTCGAACGTGATACGAGCTGTGGCAATGGACTGATAGGCGTTACACACCAGGTTCTTGTGACTGAGCATGACCCCTTTCGGCAAGCCTGTCGTGCCGCTGCTATAGGGAAGGGCAACCATATCCTCCCACCCTCTCTCCGAGCGTGAAGGCGGCGTTGGCGGATGGGTGCGCACCAACTGGCTGAAAGCATACACATGGGCAGAGGGCTGGTGCAGGTTGGATCCAACAACGATCACAGACTGCAAAGTCGGCGTCTCAGTGCGTCTGGCCTCCACCAATGGCAACAGGTCATGTTGCACGACGACCGCCACCGACTCACTATTGTCGATCTGGTAGGCGACTTCGCGCTCCTTGTAGGAGGGATTAATCGGACTGACCGTTGCGCCGAGACGGGTCACGGCGAACCAGCTGATGACATATTCCGCGCGATTGGTCATGAACAGGCACACCTTCTGGCCCTTGCTTACTCCCAGCTCCTGCAACGCGTTGGCGAAGGCATTGACCAGGGCTTCTAGTTCCCGGTAGGTCAGATTCACCCCTTTTGAGATCACGGCGACATGTTCCGGGTACCGTTCAGCCGTGCGCGTCAGCATCTCGTCATAGGGATGCACAGGGTACGTGAGAGGCGGACGGAACAGCTCCGTTTGCACAGACGCTTGATTGGTTGATAGAGAAGTAGACGAAGTAGTCATGCCTTTTCTCTCCTTGAGCATATCATATCTGATACCCAACTCCTTGGCTAACATGTAGAACGTAGTGAAAGTATAATGTGAGGGATGTGCCTTGAGAAAGGGCTGCGTTGACGAAAAAGCGGTCAAAAAACGACTACTTCTTGCTTTTTTTCTTCGCACGCGTGGGGTATACTACAGACAATGAATCATATGTAAGATGATCTCACTCTGTGCAGAGAGAGGGGTTCTGTGATGAACAGGCATCTTCAGCAGAGCATGGAAGCGCTCACGCGCTTTCGAGAGCAGGTGATCTCGGCCCGCCGCCAGGCGGGCTATCTGCAGAAGGACCTGGCGGCCGCTCTGGCGCTGGACGCTGAGACTTTGAGCCGCAAACTGCATGGGCGGCACCAGGCCATCCTGACCCTGCAAGACGTCAAGCAGATCATCAAGACGCTGGCGGCCTGGCAGGCCATTACGACGCGGGCAGAAGCCCTCGAACTGCTTGGACTGCTGGGCTTTTCAGCCGAGACCTTTTCACAGGAAGAGTGGAACAGCTTGCCCCTCTCCCGACTTGAGCAAGCAGTCCGTCCTTCGGTCGTTCTCACTACTGCAGCAGGCGTGCATCCCGTCCGCGCCGTCACCCGAACATCTTCTTTGCTTCCAGCTGCCACGACCCCGTTGATAGGTCGTGAGCAGGCTGTACAGGTAGTCATTGAGCGGCTGAGGCAGCCGGAAGTCCGTTTGCTCACCCTGCTAGGCCCAGGTGGTGTGGGCAAAACGCGGCTGGCCTTCGAAGTTGTCCGCTCGCTGAACGCGTCTTTTGCCGACGGCGTCTCCTTCATACCGCTGGCCTCACTTCATGATCCCGCTTTGCTGCTTTCCAGGATATTGGAGGCTTGTGGGATGTTAGAAGATGCCAACGAGCGCTTTCTGGTGGGGACGCCACGCACAGGGCTTGACTTGCTAATAGCCTCGCTGACCCAAGACGAGCGCTTGCTGGTCCTCGACAATTTCGAGCATTTGCTTGAGGCATCAACAGTGGTCGCCGAGCTGTTGGCGGCTGCTCCCCAACTCAAGGTGCTGGTGACCAGCCGGGGGGTGTTGCACCTGTACGGTGAACATATCTGGGAAGTCCTCCCACTCGAGCTTGTTGCCCCCTGTCACCTGCCGGACCTCGCTTCACTGGTCCACATCCCCGCCATTCGCCTCTTTGTCGAACGGGCCCAGATGATCAAGCCCGCCTTCAGGCTGACCGAGCACAACGCCGCAGCAGTAACGGAGTTGTGTACGCGCCTGGATGGTCTGCCTCTGGCCATTGAACTGGCCGCCGCCCACATCAAGCTCTTTTCTCCTCAGTTGCTCCTTGAGCAGCTGAGAGGGAGGGACAATGGCCAGCCTCACCAGGGAAAGACATCCAAAGGGGCCTTGACTTTCTTGCGCCAAAAAACACGCGATGCGCCAGAACGTCAGCAGACTCTCTGGATGACGATGGACTGGAGCTACCAGTTATTAGATCACCCGGCGCAGCAGCTGCTCACACACCTTGGAGTGTTCCAGGGAGGTTGGACGGTCGAAGCGGCCAGGGATGTTTCCTTGGGTGAGCCACAGCTCTACGAGGAGATGCTCGACCGCCTGGAGGCCTTAGTGAACCAGAGTCTGATTGTTCATCACTCAACGAGCGAGCACGAAGGTGTTCAAGAGCAGCCTGGGCGTTTCTCAATGCTAGAGTTGGTGCGTGGGTATGCGCTGGCCCGCTTGAGTGAGAGCGGAAACATGGAGCATGTGCAGCGGCGTCATGCCGAGTATTATCTTGCCCTCGTCGAGGGCATCGAGCCGGACCTGTACGGTGGTGGCAGGCAGCGAGCAGCTATGCGATCCCTCGAACGGGAGCAAGACAACATTGCAGCGGCGCTAGCCTTCGCAATTGAGCAGGGAAAAGCGGAGATCGCTCAGCGGTTCTGCTGTGCGCTCTTTCTGTTCTGGGGCAGACGCGATCAAGCAGAGGAGGGGCTGAACTGGCTAGAAGCCACGATGAGCTTGGGAGGAGAGATGTCGCTGCCCAGACGGAGAAAACTGGTGCTGGCCAAGGGGTGGTTGCTCATGCGACAAGGAGCATACGGACGGGCACGAACACTCTTGGAGGAGAGCTTCAATCTTTCCCAGGATGGCACTGACCCGCCAACGAAGGCATTCATTCTGCGCACAATTGGGGAAAGCTGGTATCTTCAAGGGGAGTATGCCCAGGCTGCCAGTTCCTTTGAAGCGTACCTGGACATGTATCGAACTGGTGAAGATCAAGAGCAATACGCACATGTACTGACGCGGTTGGGAGTAATATTACAGCTCCAGAGAGACGAGAGCCGGGCAGAAAGCATGCTAAGCGAGAGTGTGACCTTGATGCGTGCAAAAGGGCAACGCACGAAACTTTTCATCGCGCTGGCTGAGCTGAGTAACCTGGAAGGGTCCCAGGGAAAGCTGATCCAGGCGCTGGAGCACATGAGAGAAGCCCTACTTATTGTGCAAGAGATAGGGTATCGGCCAGCTATCGGGCCTACTATCGCGTTAGCCTTGATAGAGTGCGCCAGTTATCTGGGAAGGCTGGGAGCACCAGAGCGTGCAGCTCAGATAGGCGGAGCGGCGGAAGCGTTGTTGGAACGAAGAGACTCGGTATTTCCAGACATCTACTATCGCCGATATAAATCCAGGCTGGAAGAGCTCAAGGTCCAGGCGGGAGAGGCGAGTTTCGCCTTGCCATTCGTCTTCTTCGAGATGCTCTCTTCTCTGTAGTTTCAGGCCAGGTGCGCCTTTTTCATCTGGGCAACCTGCCTCTGCTTAGCGGCGTCCTCCGCTACTAATGAGAGCGCGGCTGCAACTAGCACCAGGTCTTTCAGAAGAAACTCTCCTAGCAGAGTGAGCTGCGGAAAACCAGTTAGTGCCGGACTCGTCAAGAAAATGGTGAGCGGTCCGAGTAAGATCAGTAGGGCCAGCGAGCTCGCGTAGCGTACCCACAGACCAAACGCGAGCAGCAGACCTACAATGATTTCAGCTGACCCAAGAATATAGACGCATACAGGCGACGCCAGGAAGGAGAACACCGACACGTGGAGGAGATGGATGGCCGACGCTGGATTGATCAGCTTCAATGCGCCATACCACGCAAAAACGATGGCAAGACTAAAACGCAAGAAGGGTGAAGAGTTTCGCTCTGTGAGTCGGAATACAGACTGCATGTCCTAGACCTCTCTTTCTTTACTATACTGCCTTACTTTCAGCAGAGACTGCCAGGCGTTGCTGAGAATAAACTTTCTGTTGTCTACAACTGGTATAGCCTGAATTGCGCTATGGTGCCACCTCATCAAGCCGCTTATTTCTGGTGGACGTTCCGAACATGGCGAGCACAGACGCCACCACAAGATAGCCGCCGAGGAGGAGGAAAGAGCCTAACGGTCCGATACTGCTGATGATCGAGCCGATCAAGATGACTGCCAACCCACCTCCAATATGTCCTCCACCTTCAACGAGCGCGAAACCGGCTGCTCGTGCTCTGGTCGGGTAATTCTCCGTGGACCAGGCATAGGCAATTGGTACGAAGATGTCGGTGCCAATGAAGATAATGATGGCCCCAAGAGCCGCAACGGGGAGATTGTTGCGCCCTCCAAGCACGATGATGAGTCCCCCAATCAAGGTCAAGACAGCTGCGACAGGGAGCCAGTACTTGCGCTCCATCTTCTCGCCAAAGGCGTAAGCAATGTAGGCCCCGATGAGAAAGCCGAATACCCCTATCGCCACGATCAGTCCAGCGACCGGTGGTGCATACCCCAGAGCCGCCAGGATGACTGTGAAGCCTGCAGCATTCGAATAGAGGGTGGCGTGGCACAATAACCAGATGAAGAACAACAGGATCGACCGTCTCAGGTAGAGCGGGTTGCGCAGGATTTCCATGTAGCCGACGCGCTCGGGGGTCGTGGGGAGAGGCAGATCGGTGGGAACGGGGGGAAGTGCTCCTCCACGCGAGGTTGCCGATGCCTCCATTTTCGAGACGATACGATTGGCATCGGCAAAGCGTCCCTCCGTGACGAGCCAACGCGGGGACTCCGGCAACTCGAAACGCAGCAGCACGCCCACCACAGCAAGCAGGGCTCCAATGCCATACATGATGCGCCAGCCCGCTCCCTCGAAATGTGGTCCTGCCACGGCAAAAGGCAGGCCGAAAGGAAACGGTGCCGCAGGGGTCGTCAACGTGAGTCCTAACCAGACAGCGATGAGGGCCCCCATGCCAGACATGATGAAGATCAGCGCGTTGTACTGGCCGCGACCGCCGACGGGTGCCACCTCGCTAATGTAGGTGTTGACAATGGCCAGGTCTGCACCGATGCCAATCCCAGTAATGGTCCTGGCGAGGATGAAGTTAGTATAGTCACCAGCAAGCGCATTGTAGAGCGAACCGAGACCGGTGATCACCAGGGTGACTACCAGGATGTCTCTTCTGCCAAAGCGGTCGGCAAACGGACTGATGAAAAGGGCACCGATGACATAGCCGACCAGGTTCAGCAGAACAGGAAGACCAAGATAGCTGGCCGCGTTCACCGGCGTGCAGCCTGGTACAATCTGCGTACAGGTCTGGATGAACGAGACGTTGATGTCAAAGATGTCAAAGAACGTAAAAAGGAAACCTATTCCAATGATGGCGATGAAGAGATAGGGAAAGGACCAGGCTGGAATGCGGTCCTGGCGTGCAATGATGTGAGCTCCTTCAAGACTCATTTCAGAGGAAGGGAATGAACTGCTTTCTGTTCGGGATGCCATGACAACCTCCTT
>MNIY01000080.1 GCA_001919995.1 Ktedonobacter sp. 13_1_20CM_4_53_11 | reverse complement strand
CAGAAAACCAGATGGCTACGGCCGCTACTAATATTGCCAGCCCAATCAGAACACATTTGTAGATATTGATGCGCAGTCTCGGTATTTTTTCGATCTTCACATGGTTCCTGCGTCGAAGGTACGCCGCAAGCAGAGTAAATACAGTTGTTACCAGTCCCAGAGATATAGTCCATGATAGTGCTCGCAATCCTATTGGGAATACATTGAGTATGAAACCTATGATTACATCAATTGTCATGCTCAAGCCGAGAGTGAGAATAATGTGATCAACAGCACTAACTGGTTGCCCTATTTTCAAGCTCGGCCGGAGAATAAGATTACTAGAGGGAGCCGGTGATTGCCTGCATAACAGGGCTTGAGTGAGCGTGTAGCCTGGCAAAATAAAGATTAAAGGTACAGCAAGAATGATTCCTATAATCAGGGGACGACTCGGGAGCTGCGTCCATCCCACATTTATAATGACAAGGAGTATTACTCCAATGAGATCAAAGTTTTTTAAACGCATTGATGAGTTCTCCTCTGATGAGTATTTCCTAAGCCATAAATACAAAACAAAATGAGATTGCTAGACGATAAGGAGAGGATAGAATTACGTAATCCACCATCCATTTTAAGGACCTGATCTATCGACAAATGCCCTCACGTCATAAATCACGATGTTGCCACTATCAAATACCCGGTAGATTTGAGGTATCGTGTTGAATTTTGCAAGGACAGCTCTGCTAATTGGACTGGTGAGCCGGAAAGAACCAACTTCACCCTCCTCAAAATAAAATCCTAATAATGGTAATGATGTATTTAAACGTAGATCAACCACCAGGTATCGTATCCTGGCCTGCCGCAGAATTGCCATTTCTTTAGGTCCAAGTCTTGATGAGTAAAAAACGGGCGCAACATCCACCTTGTCTTTCAGACCAGTCACAATGCGCTGATGACCATAAGAGAGCATTAACATTCGATTAATACGATCGGTACCAATGCGGTTATCAGGTCCAAGATAGGTGAGACTCCATATCGCATCTTGAATACCCTCAGGCTCAACAGAACGCACGTCGGCGGTAACTTCATAAGGACCTGGTAGATTTGTCCAGGCTGGACCACCTCCTAAAACTACTCCTCCCAGGAACATTACTGATATTGAACAGATAATAAGTGAGGTTGCTTTCCGACTCAGCTTTTGCGTTCGCGTCGGCCAAAAATGCGTAATGAGGACGGTGAGTAGGTAAGCAATGGGTAAAAACAAGAAAGCCGCCGAGCGATCTGTGATCTCAGCGCCAAAGTTTGTGAATCTAAACACCTGGCTGATGGGGTAGGCAAATGAAAAGATACCGAAGGTAATTGCCAGAGTATTGTGCCGATAGTGGTGCCAGAGGATGAGCAATCCGAATGGGAGGCCAAGCATAACGAAAGATACAGAGCCTGCCATCAATAGTCGATCCCATATTGGTGTTGGTGGAATATTTGGATTAGTGGCGAATAATGGCCGGGGTATGCTGGCGCCTGCAATGATCTTACCAAGATCAGCAAATGCACCTGCAAAATACCTGGAGAGGTACTCTATAACCGGATTTCCCTTAAGAAGAAAAACATAAGCAAGAGATAGAAAAATACCGAAGAGGGCTATAGCAGCCAGGCGTACGCGGTCATTACCTGAAGAATCTCGAAATAGACTTGTCGCCGCCCAGAGTATGAGAATGCCAACGAAGACATAATCGGTCATATGGTGCGTAATAGTAACGGCTACCAGAACAATCCAGGCAGTGAATATGACCCAACGATAGTTTTTATTCGTGGCTTTATAGTGTACCAGTATATAGAGCATAAATGTGGCGAGTGGTAGTGCGAGCGTTTCATAATTAAATATGGCGTCGAAC
Source organism: Ktedonobacter sp. 13_1_20CM_4_53_11 (assembly GCA_001919995.1). Next base: position 7,797 of record MNIY01000080.1, on the reverse strand, counting down.
AAAAGAAAATGCGGGTTTGCCATGTAAATGATCGTTGCGATCCCCGCCATGCGACTTGATCCAGTTATTTGCTCGTAAAACAAGAAAAGTGACAGGATCATTAATAAGCGTGCGGCACTTATTACGAGGAGAGCCGACTGAAATGTACTCAATCCACTTGTTGCACTTAAGGCATGAGTCACAATCTCGAGTCCAGGGTAATAAGGACTCGCAGTTAGCATAGGGTTTTCACTAAAGAGGTGCCCCGTCCTGAGAATTTCATCTGCGGTACGCCAATGCAAAAATTCATCATAAGATGAAAAATGAAGAGGACTTACCATGAATTGAATGAGATAGAGAGATATTCCAAGAACACAGAGAAGGCATAAGCGCTCAAGTTGTGATGATCTCGAAGATATGAGCCGCAGCAGATTAGGCACTAACATGAGGAGTAAGCCACAAAAGAAAAAAACTTCAAATGCTAGCTCACTGTATCGTAAAATGGAAACATAATAAGAAAAAGATATAAAAAGCAGACCTGATGCATTTATGAGTATCAGGACCGGGAGCAACCCCAGGGTTGCCTGTGGTTTCACTACTTTCAGACCGCGTGTGGAGAGTCCTTCTGGCTGAGGGTTTTTTAATCTAACCAGCCCTGTGCTAATCATGCTCTGCACAACCGTCGATAAACTGCCGTCCACTTTATACGGGGTGGCACGAGGTGATCCATATAAGGCTGCTAATGGCACTGTGTCCTGATCAGCCACTTTGTTTGTGAGCAGGTCATGCACCTGGAGATCTTGATTATCCTGAAAAGGAGTGAATCGTCTAAATTGATGCTTCATCATGATTTATCCGCTTACTGTTTGTGCCGTGAGTATATTTACGCATGAGAATCTTTTTCCTGCGACGGACTGGTAAAGGGCTAACAGATCAGCTGCGCAATCGTCCCATGTTGGCAATTCGACATTGACTGGCACCAGCGGTTCACGTATTTGTCTGACCATTGCTGTAGCCACTTCGTCTGGATTACTCCTAAGGGAAACCGCACGTGCAAGACCACGGTCGGCAAATTCTTGCAACGCAGTTGAGCTGGCAACGAGCACTGGACGCCGAAGGGCGAGCGCCTCCAGAATAGCGATACCTTGAGCCTCATGCTCGCTAAGTAGCGTCACAAGGTCAGCGCGCGCAAATATCGAAGCCATGCCATCACTATCACCTGGCGGAACTGCCCGGATTTCTACGCGCTCGGCAACGCCAAGCTCCCTCGCCATCTTCTGTAGAGCTGGCTCATACGGACCCTTACCCACTATGCGGAGTCGCGCATCTGGAACAAGTTCCAGCACCTTTGGCATAGCCGCGATCACACGTTGATGCCCTTTGTACCGCTCAAGCCTACCCACCGAGACAATCAGTTTGCCATCCTTCGTTCCCCGCGCCGAGACTGACAAATCAGGTAAATGTTGAGCTCCATTTGGGATGACGGCAAACTGCGTCTTTGGGAGATGCAACTGCTCACGAAAGAACTCTACTTCCCATTGGGATGGGCCAATCAGCCGCTCTGCACCCGCCAACAGCGGGCGGAGCGCCATTCGCTGAGGCCCTCGGACTGCTTTGCGGAAGCGAGACGAATCCCCACCGCTATGAAACGTAACCACGTATGGGATCTCTGCTTTTTTGGCCGCAAGCATCGCTATTGGTGGAACAAATGTGTGATAGCCCTGGCAATGGACAAGATCCCACTTACCATGTTTGATAATGGGATACATTTCAGGCGCGATATGGTAATCACGCTCCGAAGGCCAGGATCGAACACGAATGACACGCATTCCTTCGACCACCATCTCCCTGTGAAGCGGAGTAGAGAGGGCATGTGGCATAGTTGTCAGAAGTGTGATATTGATACCATTACTCGCGAGGCGGCGTCCGACTTCATGGACATGCGTCTCTATACCGCCTATGTCAGGAAAATAGCGTGCAGTTACCATCAATACATTCAGCATATTTCTATTTCTATTCATCAACCTTGCCTCTTCACTTTGTAAATTTATTGCGTGCCCAGGAGAGCTCGTACGAATTAATTGAAACTTATCATTATGGGTCTATTATGGGCGTATCACTCAGATATTGAGGGAGCTGTTGTAGTCGAGCAGGCTTCAGCCTATGTCCATTACTGTTACTATGCCAGTTTGCTCCATATGGCAGTGGAGATTTTTTATTCCTATCTGGTTCTCTATTAACCTGTCCAATAGCCGATAATTTCACGATTGGCAGTATGAATGTCTCTTTCAGCCAGATAGCTTCTGTGGCTTTGTTTCTCTGTTCTACAGGCAGTGAGGATTCCTTCACCTCACGCAATACACGAGCCGGGATGCCTCCCACTATTGTGTCGGCAGGCACATCGCGCGTGACTACTGCGTTCGCTCCGATCACGGCATTATCCCCAATGTGGACGCCTTGTAAGATGGTAGCCTTTGCGCCAGCCCACACGTTGTTACCGATGACTATCGGTTTCACTTCAAAGCCGCGCGTGGCAATTGGCTCAAAGCCACGACCTACAACGTGATTCTCGTCGTGAATCGATACCCCCTCACCGAAGAGGCAGTGGTTACCAATGGTCAGGCCGCTGTACGCTGCTACGTAGCAGCCGCGATTAAAGAAGACTCCATCACCTACTGTAACGTCCCCGTAGAAATGACCCGTAAAATCTCGCATGAAGCGTACACCGCGTCCGAAACGGATGCGAGCATTGGGGCCGACATCCATATGGGCTCCACGGTCGAGGAAGAAGAGGCCAACACGCAGGTTGTGAAAGCGGAGACGTAACAGGATATAACGACAAAACCCCGCCCAGTTGCGCACTGTGAGCAACCGGAGAACAGATACTCGCATAGACTCCCTCCCCTTGTACAGCCAGTACACGCGGCTTCGAGAAATGAGGATATCTACGCCCACTATCAGGCTACCAACTGATTGAGCGATCAGCCAGGCCCAACCTGCCCCGGCAATACCTAGCACCGGGAGCAGTATCCATGCGAGAACCAGTGTGAACGCTGCCATACATAGGTTGAGTAGTGCAGCAAGGCGCAGACGTTCCTGCACACGTAGCAAACTCACGTAGATATTAGTGATTGCATCAGGTACTGCTGAGACCATGAGGATCATCAAAAGCGGCTGGCCACGCCAGGCATAGCCAGGTCCAAACAATGACAAAATGTAGCGTCCGCCCAGGAGGAAAGCCAGCAGTATTGGGCCTAAGAGCATGCCAATGATCACGGTGCTTGCATAGACTTTACGCATCACCTTGCTCGCTGCATGCGAGCCTTCAGAGAACAGCGCCGTTGCCACCGCTGATGATACCATGAAAAAGAGGCTGCCCAACATCCATGTGGTATAGAAGTAAGCATTATCTGTCGCCGATAGCTTTACCGCCACGAACACTGGCAAAAGATACATCGGTAACGTACCACCAAGATTGATGAAATGATGCCCCGCAAGTGATGAGAGCATAGGTTGTATCTGCCTGGTCATGCCGCGCATAGCCAGGCAGTAGCCACGCTTGAGACGCGGTACTAGCACAAGCCCTACAAGAAGCAGAGAAGCAGCAAGAGCCATAACCCACGAGGACAAGATCCCTAATGCTCCCACCTGGACGAGTAGTACCATTATTGGAAGCTTAAGAAGTGCGAAAGCCGCGTTCCGCACCGCCATATTCCCCGTGGCCCGTTCTGCCACGAAAGTTTGATCTAGTAGCACGACAACAGTTGATAGTATCACGCCTGCAATGAAAATAAGGATATAGGTTGCATGGTAATTGGCTACAGTGAACTGGGACGACAAGAGGGGAAGAGCTATAGCGACGACGATACCACCAAGCAGGCTAGTCAAGGTACCCATAGCGATGCAGACGTTAAGCGTGAGCGACCATGCATAACCTGCTTGACGGTGAGGCAGCATCTGCACTAGCGTGGAACCTATACCCATGTTGGCAAAAGTTGAGGTTAGCGTCATGGCTGCGATAAATGCTGATGCCAGGCCGACATCATGAACTGTGTAAATGTGGGCTGCCACGACCCAATAGAGATAGCCAATTGCTGAAGTAGCAACTGTTGAGCCCATAAGGTAGATGCTGTTGCGCAGCAGAGAATCACTACGTAGTCGACGGGCTAGCGAGTGCATCAACAGCCATGGGCTAGCCTGTTTGTCGAAAAACACAAGATTAACCATAGTGGCTCCACCATTCCTCCTGCCCCCCGGGACCTCCGGATCCTGACAACAATCTTGCAAACGTTCTAGCCAATCCGGTTCCTCATTTTTACCTCCCTCGGACGAGTGGAAAAATCCTGACGACCATTATTATCTCAAGACCTCACTCGAGCAGTGAGAGATTGTGATGCTTTAGAATTGCGGCGAAAAACTGCTTCAGTTGCAAAATCCCTTTCGGATTTCGATACTCGAAAAAAAATACTACCTCCAAAATACCCTGCTGTTGTTGCAGCTAATCCAGTGATAATGACTCCAGCTCGCGCAAATCCGTTGAGATCATGATATAAGAAAACATCAATCAGGCCTCGTACAACTCCTTGTGGCAAGGTTCGGAAAATATAGATGCGCTCAGATGCAAGACTGTCTTTCACACCTACATACTGTGATACGAAAGCTTTCGATAGACCCTCGGCATAGCAGCGAGAAAAGAAGTAGCGCCAGGATGTGCGACTAGCCGGTACACGATGATACACGATAGCCTCTGGCTGATACAGAATACCTTTTTCAGGCCAGTGTTGACGTGCCCTGATACACAGTTCTGTCTCTTCACAGCCAAGAGGTCGTGTTCCTACACGACCAATTTCACTGCGGAAGCCGCCTACAATATCGAAAACCTCTCTCTTGAAGGACATATTAGCCCCTATTGGATTTCGTATTAATTGGGCGGTTTGAGGTGTGCCTCGATAAGTGCAACCCACGACCCAGTAAAATTCTTCCGGTAACCAGGCGGGTTCGCTATCCAACCAGAGTGGAATAACAGGACCACCGGCAGCTAATATCTGTGGATCAGAAAAAGCTTCCTTGAGAAACATCAACCAATCAGATGTTGCCACGGCATCGTCATCGAGGAAAACAATTATCTCACCCTTCGCTACAGCGATACCGCTATTCCGCGAACCCGATAGACCTTGTGTCTCCGTATTTTCCACAACACACACACCTGCTATGTGATCCTGCACCTTTTTCAGTAAAATAGGGTTATGGTCAATCACGATGATAATTTCATCAAACTTTAGCGTTTGCTGTCGCACCGACTCTACAGCAGCTACCAGGTCGTCCCATCGCTTCTCGGTATATGCACATATAATTACAGAAATATCACGTGTTGTCTCGGACATCTTCCATTCTTTTCTTTACTTTAGCTCATCTAAATTATGAGCGCCCTATCGGTCAATGATTACAGGACTATCTCCTCAGGCGTTGACGATTGCCCTTGTACGTCAAACGTTGCTGAAATATGAGATAAATGCAGTGGAGTTGAAGCTTTTCTCCGTCGCTCTCTCACAATCGTCTTCAACACCCGCCAACCGTCCTTGAATGTGTGCAGGTTGCTCGCACCGTGAATACGTTGGTGCTCAAAGCTGGGAATCTCGACAATTTTGAATTGGGCCTGGTGCATGCGGATAGTAATCATCGTCTCTATTTCAAATCCGTCGCTGTCAATTTCCACGTGGTCAAAACAGTGTTTCCAAAAGGCGTTGTAGCCATAGCACAAATCGCTGAAGCTTGCCTGAAAAAGCAGGTTGACGAGCTTACTCAGTCCGTAGTTACCCATGCTGCGTATGAGTGTGAGATCGTGGCTACCTCCACCTTTCGCAAACCGCGAGCCTTTGGCAAAATCATTTCCAGCCATGAGTGCTGCAACAAAATTCGGCATCTCGTAGGGGTCGGCCGATCCGTCAGCATCGAGCATTACAATGATGTCGCCTGTGGAAGCAGCAATCCCGGCTCTTATGGCATCGCCTTTGCCCTTACCCACCTGCTTGACGATTCGGATGGAAGGTGACAGCTGTCGTGCTACCGCAACAGTATCATCGATTGAATGTCCATCAACCAGGATAACTTCGCTAACGATGGAAGGAAGATGAGGCAGCACAAATGGGAGGTTTCCACCTTCATTCCGCGCTGGAATAATGACACTGATGGTTGGGCGCTGTGGACGCTCTTGCATTAACATACTTAGACTGCACTCCTTACCACATGACGTTCACACATATATCAATTTGAGCATTAGCGGTGACTTTTATGATCGGTATATTGTGTGTGATTGTACATTTGTTTTATTTAATAGTGATTGAGAGGCGGTTGAGAGGCAGTTGAGAAATGGTTAAGAAACAGGAGAAAAAAGCAATATTTCAGGTATTATGAATGTGAAAATTTAGTAATGTACTCATTCTTGCGAAACATTTAATTTGTGCAACACGCTCCTCCTCATACAGGCGGCAGCTTCAACACCCGCCCATAGAGGTCGCTATAGGCGCGGGCGCTGGCGGACCAGCGTGAATCGTACGCCATCGCGCGTTTGACGAGGGTGGACCAGCGAATGCGCTTTGCATAGAGACGCAAGGCGCGGCGCAGTGCATCGAGCAGCGCAGAGGCCTTGTACGGCGTGAAGCTGAACCCATTGCCATTCTTGGGATCGGCATCCAGGTCGGTTACGGTGTCGGCCAGGCCGCCGGTGGCGTGGACGATGGGCAGCGTGCCATAGCGCAACGCAATTAGCTGTCCCAGTCCGCCCGGCTCGAACGCGCTCGGCATTAAAAAGAAATCCGCGCCCGCGTAGATGCGGTGAGAGAGGGCGATGTCGAAGCCTATGTGTGCCCGAATATGCGCAGAACTCGAGGCGAGGTCGCGGAACAGCTGCTCATAACGTGGATGCCCTGTCCCCAGTACGACGAGTTGCAGCGGTAGTTCACGTAGCTCAGCAGCGATCTCGGCTATGAGATCGAACCCTTTCTGATCCACGAGCCGGCTGACGATGCCCACTAGCGGCAAAGCTGGATCATCTGACAAGCCAAACTCCTGCCGCAGCGCTGTGCGATTGCGCGCTTTGGCTGGTAGCGCATCCGCTGCGGAATACTGTGCTGCCAGGTAGCTATCGGTCGCGGGATTCCAGGCGTCCCAATCGAGGCCGTTGGGTATGCCGAAGATGCGCGGATGGCGCTGAAAGAGCACCTCATCGAGGCCCCAGCCATAGTCCAGCGTCTGGATCTCCTCGGCGTAACGGCGCGAGACGGTAGTTACCACGTCAGCGTACATAATCCCGGCTTTCATCCAATTGACGTCGCCCCAGAACTCCAGGCCGTTCGCGATGAAGACGCTGGCGGGTTCCAGTCCCGCCTCATACAGGATGGAGGGATCCCAACGACCCTGGTATTGCAGGTTATGCACCGTATAGACGACGCGGGTCGCCCCTTTTTGCAGGAGATGGCGATAGGTTGTGCGCAGGTAGGCGGCGCAGGGGGCGGTCTGCCAATCGTTGAGGTGGATAATATCGGGAGCGAAGCCAAGCTGCGGCAGCGCGTCGAGCAGGCCCCGGCAAAAGAGGAGAAAGCGAAGTTGCTCGTCGTGCTGATCCAGGCCGAGGTAGAGCCGCTGGTGCCGGCCAAAAAACCATTCATGGTCAAGCAGGTAGACGATGACAGGCGAATCGGGGAGCGTAGTCTGCAAGATAGACACAGTTTGATCGAACCCGGCCATGTAGAGCGTCCGCATAACTCCCGTAGGTCTGAGTGCCCAGTAGGCACGATCAATATTACCGTAGCGGGGCAG
>MNIY01000145.1 GCA_001919995.1 Ktedonobacter sp. 13_1_20CM_4_53_11 | reverse complement strand
GAGGACAAAACTTTGTCTTTGTATAAGGCGGGAGACAAGCAACAAAGCTGCGGCCTGTGCCGCGGCTGGATTCGCGCCACGAGCTACGAACAGCGCCTGTAAACGAGGTAGCATCTGCCCAAGTACAGAGCTTGCCGTCACCTGTTCGGCAAGTCGGGCGTAATGTACTTTGGTCTCTGACTGTACAAGAGTTGCCAGGACCGCAATACCGAGCGAGCTTGAAACAGAGCGCATGACGGTGTTCATTGATGAAGCCTGGCCCAACTGACGGGGCCTTACCTCCGATAATCCGAAGACAGTTAATGGCTGCACGGTAAGGCCAAGTGCAATGCCGCGCAGCACGAGCATAGCCTGTAGCCACCAGTAGGGAGAATAAAGTGTGATGAACGAGAGTTCCCACGTGGCTACCCCCAGGATGAGCAAGCCTGGTATCATCACGGCTCGTACTCCAATACGGTCTACCAGGCGACCGCCTATGATGACGCTCACCATTGAGGCGAGCGCCTGAGGGAGAAGAACGAGGCCTGACTCAAAAGCGCTTAGGCCGCGCAGGTTTTGCAGGTAGATCGGAAAGAGGAATAAGCCTCCGAACAGACTGAAAACCACAAACAAGCCCGCGATAATGCTGGTGGTAAAAGGGCCGTTGGCAAAGAGGCGCAGGTCAAGTAGAGGTTGGCGGCCCCGATTGACGAGGGTAAGCTCAACAGCGACAAAGATGGCCAGGGAAAGTAGCCCTCCGGTAAGGCAACCGATGACTGTTGTGGAACCCCAGCCATCTGTGCTGGCGGAAGAGAGGGCATAGAGAACAAGCCCCAGGCCAATCGCAACAAAGATGAAACCGAAGAAGTCGAACGTCGTGCCGCTCTGTGGCCTGGCCTCGTGCAAGAAGATAGAGGCCAGGATAAAGGCGACGATGCCGATGGGAACATTGATGTAGAAGATCAACTGCCAACCCGCGAACGTCACGAGGTAGCCACCTAGCGTCGGGCCGAGAGCCGGTGCGAGAAGGGCAGGAATGCCGAAGAAACCCATCGCTGCACCACGTTCTTGCGGTGGAAACTCGCGGAAGAGCAGCGTAATAGAAAGTGGGAACAACGCTGCTCCCCCTATTCCTTGCAAAATGCGAAAGAAGATGAGGACCGGAAGGCTCCATGCCAGGCCACATAGCGCCGAGCCAGCAGTAAACAGGACAAGGGAGATGAGGTAAAAGCGCTTGATCCCCAACCTGTCAGAGAAAAATGCCGACGTTGGGGTGACTACTCCCAGGGTCAAAATGTAGGCTGTGAGCACCCATTGGACGCTATGAATGTCCGCCCCAAATGCGATTTGCAGTCTTGGAATTGCGATGTTGACGATGGTCTGATCCAGGATGCTCATAAACACCGCAATGATCACGACCATGGCCACGATCCATTTGTATTCCAGTCTTCTGCGTGGCTGGAGAGCTCGTGCATTGACTTGCATGCGGAGAGACTCCTTCTTAATTGACAAAAAACGAGTAGTGTAAAGAAAACCACACCAGCAAGGCAAAACTCTCAGGAAACTGCTGTTTCGTCTCTGGGTGAACGGTCGCGTTGCACCATTCCGTACAAAAGCAAAGTTACCAATTGATCAATGGTTTCCTCTCGTGAGAGGTTTGCAAACGGCAAGAGGTCGTTCAAGCCACGCCCGATGGCGCGCATCGCCAAGAGCATGGCGATTACTTGTAGGAACAGGTTTGCATCGATATTTTTACAGAAGTAGCCATCTTCTTGCCGTTTTTGGATATATTCTGTGATACGTTTGCGTCCCCTGACGATTTTATCTGCGAGAACGCGCGCCGCATGCGGATGGGTGTAAATCAGTAAAATAGCCAGACGCGCAAAGTCCCCCTGTGAGGCAAACCCGTCATAAAAACCCTCGGCCAGGCGACGTAAGATCATCTCATCATCTAGCTGTACACCATTTTGCAAATCCAGTTCAATCTGATCGACGACTGGACGCAAGATGGAGTGTGGGCCGAAGTGCTGAATAATAGCTGAAACCAAATCATCTTTACTATGAAAATGCCAGCACAGGGCTCCTCGTGTCACCCCTGCTTCAGTGGCTATATCTTCCAGGGTGGCTGCTGAGACGCCAGAGCGCGAAAATATGCGCACTGCCGCTTCGAGAATTGCCAGGTGAGCATCACGAGTTGGAGCCTGGTCCAGGAGGCCTTGATTGATTAGCTCCGCTCGTAGTTCTTCTTTCCCTCCTGCAAAATGATAATAGAAGGCAGGACGCGAAAGTTCTGCCGTTTTGATGATATCTTCGATAGTAATATCATCGAATGGACGCTCTTCAGTAAGTATTTTTGTCGCCTGGATCAGGCGTTCCCTGCCAGTGCATTTCCCTTTGTAGGAGTACTGTTCAGCCATCTATCTTCACAATCAGGTGTGTTTGTACTATGCAGTAAAAGCTACTATACCATACAGTAGACATGCCAAGTATAGTAAAGAAATGTGGAAAATGTCAAGAGGGAGTTTTTCGGTGGTGCAATTTGAAGCTCAGTTATTCGATCAAGTGCGGCATGATGAACTATATGTACTATAATAGGAGATGCTACTTGACGGAACATCGAGTATAGGATACCGTTGTACTTATAGCTTTTGTTCTTACGTATGCTCTTTTTACCGGACTTAGGAGAGGTTACGTGGCGCTACAATGTACATTTTGTGGGACCGCATTAAAGGACGATGCCCGTTATTGCAATCATTGTGGGACACTGGTAGCATCGCATCCCTTCAGCCCTAAGTCAACATCTTCATCGACATCACCTGTCGAACAGGCCAATACCGCCAAGGAACCCTTACGAGAACAGATTGTTCAACAGCCACCTTATCGCTCTCATCGACGGTCAAAGCAAGAAGAACCCCCTTCCTGGTTGAGCCAGCTGGAGGATGGGCTAAATAGTAAAGCACCTTCCGGAGCATTGGGGCCGGGAAAGCGAGAAAAATCACCTGAAAAATGGATGGCCGCTAAACCAGAATATCCTCGTGAAAAGACGACTAATCACGTTACGGAGCCACCTACTAACTCCTGGCCACAGCAGCCAGTTTCTCAAGTTGAGCCCGCAGCTAGGGTCACAGATGACGATCTCGATGATTTACCAACAGGACCGCTTGTAGCTGGTTCTCCAGAGATACACAAGCAGCAGAAGGACGCTGATTCACCTCCTGATAAAAGTCAACATGCTGGTTTTGACGATGTGGAACATGTAGATACCATTCCACTGGTAACGCAGATGAAAACGAAGCCAGCGGATGCACCTTATCCTGAAGAAGAGGCTTTTCAACAGCAAGAAGGGCCGGTGCAGCGCCGATATGATACTCCCAATCGCACGTCATCCCCAAGTTTCACACCACCTCCACCTGGGCACTCTTTCCCCGCCAATCATCCAGTTCAGGAGGCAACGAGTGCCTTCCCTGGTGCACCAACGCAGGAATGGAAACAAACGCCCCCTTCACAGCCGGTCGTATCACCTGTCCGAGATAAGAAACGACGGAAGAGCCGCAAGCCACTGGTAATTACACTGGTTTTGCTGTTCTTGTTGGTCATAGCCGGTGGTATAGGTACATGGATCGTGCTATACCAGCCTTTCTCCGTAGATGGAATTACACAGCCCCAGCAGCGTTTTAGCGATAGCAGGCTTGGTCTCTCATTCCTTTATCCAAGTGGCTGGCAATCACAGGTAGATCAGCGTAAGGCGACCATCCATTTATTCGATAGTAGCCATACAGCGCAAGTAGATATCGTCGTTGGGACGCCACCGGGCGGAGATCTTGGTCAGTATCTGCAGCAGAAAGCAAACCAGCTTGGCCTCACAGGGATAAAAAGTGGTACGACACGTTCGTTTGCGGGCGCGGTGTGGCAACAAATTCAGGGAAACGTGCAACAAAGTGGGGCGAGCTATACCGAGACCTTACTAGCAACAACTCATAAAAACAGCATCTTTACTATTATGCTATTAGCCCCCCAGGCAACGTATGCCCAGGAGCAACAAATAGCATTCTCCGGGATCTATACATCATTTCAGTTTATTTGATGGACAATAAAAGCGCGTAGTGTGGTATACTATGCGAATTGTGAGTCGCGCAAGTCAGAGACGGGGTGTTAGAGACAACTCTATCGATTAAAGTTGGCGCTGTATACTGTCGTGCGTAAACTCAAGGAAACCTGCTGAAAAGTAAAAAGAGAAAGGAGGGCGCAGCAGAGAAACTGGTTGCGCTTACAACATACACGTATGGAAGATATTCGCTTTGAACGGCATTTTCGCACTCCTCACTCGGAGGGCTATTACATCATGCAGGGCAGCAGCGTACAGAGTAATAATCGCCTGGGCACTGTTGATATTCACTTTACGACAACCGCAGTGCATGGGACACTTATTCTAGAACGCGAACTCGAAGAGGCTGACTTGACCAAACTCATTGAGCAAATAGATGAGGACCTCGTACTATCGGCTGATATGCCGCGTGATGATTTTCTTGTCAGTGTCTATGTCGGTAAGGATGTTGGTTTCTATAGCGACGAATATTTTGCTGAAGAGAGCGACAGCAGTACTGGCTTTGACGATGATGAAGAGGAGTAATTCGTCCTCGCACTCTTGATGATGCCCACTAGTCTTCCAGTAGGCCGCGCCGCATCGCATATTTGACAAGTTCGGCGCGGCTATGTAGATTGAGTTTATCCATCACATGGGTACGATGTGTGTCCACCGTTTTAGGACTGATTACCAGGCGTTCAGCGATCTGGTTGTTGGTGTAACCCTCGGCTACTAATTTGAGTATTTCGCGTTCGCGTTCTGTAAGGCTACTGTAACTATCTTTCTCCTCACCGCTGCGTACTCGCTGCAGATAATCTCCCACCATAACGGATTGGGCGGTAGGTGAGAGATAGAATTGTCCGCTGCGTATGACATGTAAAGCAGTAATCAGTTCGGTATCGGCTGCTTCCTTGAGCATGTAACCCGATGCACCGGCTCTTAGCGCCTGGAAGACATATTCCTCATTTTCATGCATCGTGAGTACAAGAACCTTCACCTCTGGTACCAATTTTTTAATTTGTCTCGTCGCTTCAATACCATTCATATCTGGCATAGTTATATCCATGAGAATGATGTCGGGCTGCAAACGTTGAGCTTCATGAAGAGCCTGGCGACCGTCCTGCGCTTCACCGACCACCTCCATATCTGGTTGGGCATTCAGCATCATTTTCAGCCCAGCGCGTAAAATTGTATGATCATCAGCGAGTAAGATATGTATCTTCATCGAAACGAATTCCTGTCTTGCATAGATTGCCAGCGATCAGACGTACCATTAAAGATTTGAAGCAATTTTTTGCTCGGCTGGTTTTTCCGCTGGCGTCAGGGGTATATGAACTTCGATAGTTGTGCCGTGTCTGGGGCCACTATGAATAGATAATGAACCATCCAGTAAAACTGCGCGCTCGTTCATTCCTGCCAACCCTAATCCCCGTTCTTGATCGGGAGTTTTGAGTAATGTACCCACATCGAAGCCGCAGCCATCATCTTTAATGGTGACATATACGGCGTCTGCCTCCTCTTTCATAGTGATGAGCACTTTATGGGCATTAGCGTGGCGAGCAGTATTAGTGAGAGATTCCTGCACTATTCTATAGAGAGCTGTCTCTACTTCAGCTGGTAGTCGCTCTTTGAAACCGTGCGCAGCAAATTCAACAACGATTGAGCACTTTTGCTGGTATTCTTTCACGTACCAGCGCAGCGCGGGTAATAAGCCTAAATCGTCAAGCGCGCTAGGGCGCAGATCAATACTCAGGTTGCGAATGGCGCGCAAGGTCTGGTGTGCCAGTTTACGTGTATCGGCGATGCGGTCACGAGCTTCTTGCGTAGTGATCGACTCCTCGAGTATTGCCAGGCTGATCAGTAACGAGGTGAGCACCTGGCTCGTCTCATCGTGAAGTTCCCGTGCGATACGCTTGCGTTCTTGTTCCTGTGCATTGATAATCTGGCTGGCACGTAGCCGAGTTGCATCATCTATCGCTTCAAGCATCATGTTGAATGTCTGAGCAAGTTGATCAGCTTCGGGGTCAACGCCGGTCGTAGGTGCGCGTAAAGATCGCTCACCTGCTTGGACGCGATTCATGACCTTGCCCAGGTCTTGCAAAGGGCGAAAAGCGACCTGCAGTACGACAAAGTTGAGGGCGATACTGACGAGCCAACCCACAACGACGAAGATGATCAGGGAGGTCGGTGTAGCGAGCGCCTGTCGACTGTTGCCGAGATTCGAGGCAAGCCACGTACCTCCTGTAGCTCCAACGAAGATGATCAAACTATTGGCAAAAAGAACTTTATAGAATACAGGCAAGCTGAGCAGTGGTCTGAAGATCCCGGGTATTCGGGTACTTGTTTGTGTTTCGCTTTTGGAATGGACCATAGTGTTATTTTATTTCACAGCTATTTACAGCTGCAAACTCCTTTGTATACAATACATTGTAGCTATACTCTCAGCAGCATGTCAAATGAAGTACATCGATGGAATGCGTATCATGTCTGGCTATCGCAATGTTGGAAGCTGTGCATGAAGCTCGAGCTGGAAATCAGGTGTACACTTTAAAAAAATAGGGTGAGCACCTGATGTTCGTAACGATGTGAGCAAGTATTCTATGAACAAGCGTCTTAGGACAGGCTATCTACTCTTCTCAATTGTGTAGAAAGTTCATTACAATTAAGAATGAAGACCGTTCACTCTTGGGACTTAGAAGTAGTGTATCCCTGCCAATGATCGTGCGTGGGGGGGGTATCAGCCTTTTCCGTGTGTATGTTATAATCTCTCACAGAGAGTAAGGACTTTTGTGACCAGGCTTCTTTATTTATCCTGTCCTGGTCTGACAACGAGGCATGATCTTTTGAGGAGGCAAAGTGAGCTCTACTAGCAAAAAAAGCTTGCTCGACACAATGACCCAGAAGATGGTCGAGAGTCAAGTTTGGCGTTCAGTGATGCGCCACGGCTATCCCGATACCCCGCTGAACCAGTCTCTGGTTATGATGGGGAATGTATTTCTGCACTTGCACCCCGTGAAAGTCAGCCGCCAGGCGATGAAGATCACCTATACCTGGTGTATGGGTGGTATCTCATTTTTCTTATTCCTGCTGCTGACGCTCACCGGTGTGTTCCTGATGTTCTTTTACATCCCAGAAACACACGTGGCCTATCAGAATATCAACCAGTTGGATAGCGCTGTCTCATTCGGGCAACTGGTGCGTAATATGCATCGTTGGGCTGCTCACCTGATGGTTGTGTCGGTGGCACTGCATATGATACGCGTCTTCTACCATGGCGCATACAAGCCACCAAGAGAGTTCAACTGGGTGGTCGGCGTCTTCCTTTTCTTTGTCACACTCTTTTTGAGTTTCACTGGCTATCTCTTGCCATGGGACCAGATCGCGATTTGGGCTATTACGGTTGGTACAAATCTGGCGCCATATACACCGATTTTAGGCGATACCGTCTATAAAGTGATGGTTGGAGGCTCCGCTGTTGGTCAACCAACATTGATCCGCTTCTATGTGGCTCATGTGATCCTGCTTCCACTCGCTGCAGCGTTATTAATGGCAGTTCACTTCTGGCGTATTCGTAAAGATGGTGGTGAGGCTGGCCCGCCGCCTCCCTCTCGTAGAGAAATTGAAAGCAGCGCAGAGCGTTCCACAGTTGGTGCTGCTCGCTAGTGATTGGGATGTCTCTGCCGTTGGGGAGTGTGCCGTACTCCCTACGGTGCTATGAGTGAGGAGATGCCGAAACTATGTCAATTGAACAAGAACCAAGAACGCAAACGCAGGCTTCTGCGACCCAGAGACGTTATCGCACCCTGGCAGTGGTCAGGCAGGAAGCTATCACTCGTGTAGAGAAGCCACTGGAAGATTCAGTCTTCGTATGGCCCCACCTGCTTGTGCGAGAATTTTTCGCCGCGACGATTGTCACGGTGATGGTTACCTTACTGGCGTTGCAGATCAATGCTCCTCTGGAGTTGCCTGCTAACCCAAATGTGACACCAAATCCAGCAAAAGCTCCCTGGTATTTCCTGGGTTTGCAGGAACTACTCCACTACTTCCCCCCAACCACAGGTGGAGTACTCGTTCCCGGCCTGGTGCTTGTCGCTCTTGCTGTGCTGCCGTATATTGATCGCAATCCCAGCCGTGCCTATGCTGACCGCAAAGTTGCCATCATTACCTTCACCATGTTTCTGATATTCTGGGCAGTAGTGACATTAGCCGGCAGTTTCTTCCGCGGCCCTGGCTGGCTATGGGTGTGGCCCTGGGTGAATATGTACTTCAACTTATAGCCGCGGACAAGACTGAGAGGACTACCTTGATTACCGATGATGTAAATAGACCGCAAATTACGCCGCAGCAGTATGAGGTATTGCATGGTGGCGGCGCCGAAGCGGCGGAGATTGCCAAAGAGCGGTTATCGCGGCGGCGTTTCCTGCGGCGGTCGATGCTTGCCGTGTGGGGTCTATCAACGACTGCCGCTGTTGCGGGTTCGTTGTATATGCTTTACCCGAACCTGGCAGGTCAATTTGGTTCTGCTCTCAACGTTGGGAAAAAGGCAGATTTTACGGCTGCCAAGCCGTCCGATTTCAAAATAGGTCAGGCTGGCGTTTTCTACCGGCAAGAAGCCAAGACCTACGTGATGCATTTGGCGAAAGATACGCAGTTTCTACTGAACGGTTCCAATCTATCAGACCAGCTGGATGCAGAATCGGTCGTGAAAGATAGCGACGGTTCGTATTGGATCGCGCTGTACCAGCGCTGCGTTCACCTGGGGTGTACGGTCCCATTCAGGGATAATTGCGTCAGCTTCAAATGCCCCTGTCACGGCTCTCATTATAATGTGACTGGTGAATTCCTGGACGGTCCGGCGCCAAGGAGCCTGGATCGCTTCGCCCTCTCCTTCAATGGAGAAGATGTGGTGGTTGACACAGCAACACTCAACAATAAAGTGCCACATCCTGACCAGACAACGCGTTTGATTGCGCCACCAAGCGTAGCATGCAGTGTATAAGGGCATGCGCATGTGCAATGCCCTTATGTTAAAGGTTGTGTATTTATGATCGATCCAATTCAGACCGCAATAAATTTGCTGGTGATTGTGATAGCTGTAGGTGCCTTGCTCTTCGTCTTCTATTCACGCACCAATGCCGTTGAAAAGACGGGGTATGGGGCACTGATCATGCTCGCTGTTGTCTCTATAATGATCCCGATTTTTTGGATTGTAGAGACGAATAACGAGGCGGTAGCGAAAGCGCAACAACACACCACCTCGGTGCAGAACGGCGCAATGCTCTACGCGCAGTATTGTTATCAGTGTCATGGCACCAAAGGACAGGGGCACACAGGTCCCAAAATCAATGGCAATCCTGCTGTCAGCAATTTGACTGATGCCGACCTGCTGCGCATCATCAGTGCTGGAGTCTATGATACTTCTAATTTAGCGACACCTCTCATGCCCGCTTGGAGCGATCGCTATGGAGGCCCGTTAACTGATGACGACATTCAATATCTCTTTGATCTCATTCGTTCCTCCGACCCGGCCTATCTGCAGAAAAATGGCCTGAGCGGTCCTAATGGCTTTAACCAGATACCGAACTTGATACAGTCGCAGAACCCTACTGCATATCAGACGGCGGTTGCGCAAGAAAGCACTGGACAATTTGGCAATCCAGTTGATATGACCAAGCAGAACAAGGTGACTATCGATATGGGGGCGCCTCCGGCAGGGGCCACTTGTACGCCCGCCTGCTTTGCGCCTCTGAATGTGAAGGTGAAAGTTGGTACCACTATCACCTGGGTGAATAAGAGTACAACGCCACACACCGTCACAGCCATCCAGGGAACCGATGTCAGCAACATTAAGATTGCCAAGAACATCTTCGATTCTGGCATATCTAACGCTATTACGCCAAATGCGACATACAGCTACACGGTAACTGCAGCCGCCTATAACTTTAATCCGAAAACCCATACAGTTGTCTATTACTGTCAGATTCACCCTTCGATGCTGGCTGAACTGACGATAGTTCAATAAATCAAGCTGTCGAAAGGGATTGCTTCCATGCAACAAGCTCAACAACGGGAAATCCCGGAACGCATGTCCTGGGCGCGAGCAATGATTTTCGCGGTTGGTTACTTTTTCATTGCCGCCCTCCTGATAGGGCAAATCCCGGGATATATTTATAACCAGATGACATCAGCGTCACTGCAAGGGCTGGAACTGGGTATGATCGCATTGGCGGCGACCTGCCTGGCTGGCTTTGTTGTCATTCAGGTTATCGTGTTGCTCTTCGATCCAAAGCCGGTAATACCCCCTGTCGTATTCAGCGCTCTAGGCACGGTTTTAACGCTGGGTGGCCTGGTGATTGCGCTCGCCACTGGTATGACAGGGAATCAGTATTTCCCTAACGCCAACTCTTCCTGGTTCCCGTTACTTGGGGGAAAGGTGTTATGGTTTGAACCAGGCGCGATTGATCTCGTCATGGTTGGGCTGGCAGTGTTGTTTGTCGGTGTCGCCATGGTTTTTTACAGCGTGCTCGCTACACGTGAACGCCATAATCCAGATCGCCGTGACCTGGGAACCACACCGGCAATCAGGGGGATGATTATCGCGGCTATCATGATACTCATCCTCTTTATGGTTGGATACACTCTTTTCAACGACAATGGCCTGGCTTATGCCATCAGTCCAGGAAACCCCGTCCAGGCACAGTTGATCATCGATGCTATCCTCTACATCTGGCTAGGCGCTGCTATTTTTCTGACCCTTGGCGCTTTTGCGCTACGGCTGCACTACCTGATGCGCCCGGTGCGCAAGCGCACAATGTCACCTTTGTACGCGTTTGGCGCTCTTGGCCTGGCGCAAACTGGAGCGATTCTGCTGCTGGTGTGGCTCCTGCTCTATCCTCTTGTTACCTGGATGCATAGCTGGACGTTTATTGGGCTTGGCGACTACCTGACGCTCTGTGCGAAAAAATCGGCTGTTCCTCAAAGTTGTGCCTTTACGCCGCAGGCCGGCTATATCATCGATGCCTTGATCACCACTAACTTCTTTATCCTGCTCATGGCTGCTGTCTGGGCATGGAAATCGCATCGTAACCTTGTGGTGATTAGTAGCGTCACTACCGCAGCTGTGCTTGGCCTGGCTACGTTCCTGGTCCATACCAATCCCACTGAGGTCCTGACGGCCATGATGTTGACCGGCGGTATGCTGGTACTTGCAACGATCTGGACGAGTGTGGCGCGCCGTGAGTTCGCGATTGTTGGTGAAAATAACCTGGGATGCCTTGGTATGTGGTTGGTTTTTGGCACCTGCCTGTTTATCTACGTGGCGTCGTTTGCCTTCTTCTCTATCCCGGTCTTTCCGGGCGACCCAACAGCGCCCAACATACCCTATATCTCTGGTACGATCATCCCTGCGCACCCTGCTCCCAATACGCCGCCAACCCCTGGTCAGGCAGATGGGGTAGTATTGCTCGCAATCATGGGTATTTTGGCCGCGGTCCAATTCTACTTCTTGATGCGGAACCGCTACAAGGTATAGCTGTGCCACATGCTCATTTACGGTTGACATGGTTACTCTACCAGAACCATGTCAACCGATGTGCTTTTCCCGTGCTATAATACAGTCAAATTGTGAGCACGGAGTAATCTCTATGCAAGACGAACGCCCTCTCAAAATCCTGATAATTTCTGCCGAAATGGTGCCTTTTGTCAAAGTTGGTGGCCTGGCCGATGTAGTAGGAGCTTTGCCAAAATCCCTCCAGGCTCTGGGTCATGATATTCGCTTAGCTATGCCTCGTTATGGGCAGGTGGACCCGACACGTTTCCATCTCGAAACGATAGCAGACGCTATTTCCCTAAATATGAGTAATTTTCAAGTGCCTGTCAGCGTGCGACGAGGTACCGTTGGAGATGCGATTCCAGTCTATATGATTGACGCGCCTCGCTATTTTGAGCGCGAGAATATCTATGGCTATACAGATGATGGCGAGCGCTTCATCCTGTTCTGTCGCGGTGTTTTGGAGGCATTGCGGTTCCTGGATTGGTCTCCTGATATTATCCACTGCCATGATTGGCATACGGGCATTGTGCCCAATTGGATGCATACTATTTATCACGATGATCCTTTCTATGCTCAGACTGCCACGGTGTATACCATTCACAATCTGGCCTATCAGGGGATTTTCGGCTATCGCATCCTGGAGGTTGCAGGTGTTGCCGCTCATGGATTTCTTTATCCGCAGATCGCAGAATTAGCAAATGTCGTCGATATCATGGGACGGGGTATCCTTTTTGCTGATGCCATCACGACGGTCAGTGAACGCTATGCCCAGGAAATTTTGACGCCAACTTTTGGCGAGAAACTGGATCATTTGCTCCGCTCGCGCCGCGAGCGGCTCTTCGGTATCCTCAATGGGCTTGATTATGAAGAAATGAATCCAGCAACTGACCACTACATCCATACCAATTTCGATGCACAATCACTTGATAAACGCCCTGAAAACAAGCGCATGCTGCAAGAACAGACACATCTACCAGTGAACTCGGAGGTACCTTTACTGGCGATGATCTCGCGGCTCACCGATCAAAAGGGTTTCGATATGCTGGGACAGATTATTCAGCCACTGCTCGCTCAGGGAGTTCAATTTGTAGTACTGGGCATAGGTGATCAGCACTATCATGAGATGTTTCAAAATCTCGCGGCTCGATATCCTGAACAGGTGGCGATTTTTCTTACCTTCAATACAGAAATAGCGCAGCGCATCTATGCGGGCAGCGATATGTTCCTCATGCCTTCACGGTTTGAGCCCTGCGGCCTCGGTCAGCTCATAGCCATGCGCTATGGTAGCGTTCCTATCGTGCGAGCCGTTGGCGGCCTGGCTGATACCGTTCAGGAGTACAACCCGCGCAGTGGTGAAGGCAACGGTTTTGTCTTCACCAATTATGATCCCTGGGAGTTGTTTGCTGCCATTGTACGTGCGCTTGAACTTTACCGTTTCAAAGATATCTGGCGGAAACTTCAACTGCGGGGGATGGCTGCTGATCACTCCTGGCAGGCGTCGGCTATGCGCTATGTTGAAGTTTACAACAATGCTATAGAATTTCATAAAAGCGGCAAGTGAGCGCTTGCGGTGCACTCTATCTCAAGATACGCGCAGCTGACCACCATATATTGGGCTGAAGGAAGTCCAACCATTTGGGCTACACGATTTCTGACAGTGTTCCAGGAATCCTGTTAGATGAGCTTCCGCCAGGTCTGCCTGGTGGACAATCAATGCCTCAATGGTAGCAGGATTGACGGGTGAACCATATTCTTTGGTATGGTGCGCCAGGATGATGTGGAGCAGATCATCCATTTTCCCTTCTTCAAGTGCAGCTACTTGCTGCGCCTGTTCCTGCACATAGTACATACCCAGGACGATATGTCCAACCATACGACCATGCGGAGTAAACCCGGCGCCAACCTGTCCCTCGAGTTCCTCCAGTTTGCCTATATCATGAAGCAGCGCTCCAGCAAGAACCAGGTCATGATCACATGGATAAAGGCGGGCAGTCAGCTCGGCAATTGTGGTAACGTTTACGGTATGTTCAAGCAGGCCGCCAACAACGGCTCCGTGGTGTCGCACCGCTGCGGGCCAGCGGCGAAAACGTTCCATCACTTCAGTCACGAAACAGTTGTTGAGGAGTATCCTCAGCCCCGGGTCACCGACCTTGTCAATCAAATGCTGAAAATCCACCTCGAGTTGAGCGATAGAGCAGCGTGTGCCTAATGTAAAGCGGTCGGCAGGAATTGAATCATCATTTTGTACGCGCATCAGTTTTATCTGCACCTGGCCGCGGTACTCTTCAACAACCCCTTCCAACAGAACGACCCTGCCTTCTTGCGGCAGATGCGATTCCAGTCGAGGTGGGTTGAAGTAGCGAGCAATGATCTCACTGCCGCGCTGGTCACGTAACCTGAGATCAAGAAACAATTTGCCGCTATTTGTTTTACGGCTGGTTACTTCTACTGCAAATAACCAGCCAAAGACGGCGCTATTGACATTCAGTTCGCCGATAACCAGTATCACAGGAGTCATTTCTTGATTTTGGGGCAGCGTTTGGTTTAGCATGAGTAAGTATTCTCCTTCATAATCGGGCTATTTACTATTCAGATACAGCGCTTGATGAAAAAAGCGGAAATGGACGGATTATTTCCGCTTTTTCATTGCTGGCCGGTATGTATGAATCAGAAGACGAAGCAGCAATACTTGTGGATTGACGTTTGTTCAGCCGATGCTATACTAGTACAGGATTGAGAGAATGTTGTGTCTTAATAAGGTACCGGTTCATGTGAAGCAGGAGCCTATTTATACTGAAGGGGACCATGGCCGAGACGAACAGGACGGAGAGCTGGTCAAACGACGCATGGTTTTATCGGCTATGTATGATGTCCTACCCGTTTATGGTTCCGTCGCATTCTGGAGAGCTATTGAAGCGCCGGGGGAAGATGTTTTACCACTCGAAGTCCTGGTGCGTTGTGTGAGAACCGCTGTCAGCCGAGGAGATGATAGCGGGCGAAAGCGCATTTTTGAAGTAATCTTTCGTCGTCTCCACGTCACTAATGAGTGCTGGGCTAACACTGTACTCAAAACAATGAACTTGCAGGGCGTGGAGCAAAGTGCCCTTGTCTGTGACCTTTATGCTGATTTATGCGAGTGTATTATGCGCGCGCTCACGGATGCTGGCAGATTGTTCTGGGAAGAACATTTTCAGCACTGCTTGAGTTTTGAACGCAGGCATGTGTTTCGCGCCTTTATGACTCGTGAAGGTCACTGGAACAGTCAGACAGCGACAAAGACTTCGCGTGTGCCTCGCATGTTGGTAAGCAGCCTGGATCAAGCTCTACAGCAGCGAGATAGTGACCTGTGTGAGCTTGTTATTGAAGATGAAGATGCTCAGAAAGCACTGCTCGCTGTTGAGCAGAGTGATCTACCGCTCCTCATTTTGAGTCTCCCAGATAAGCTTAAATCTGTCGTCTTATTGGTCTTCTGGGAAGGAAAGACGGAGAAGGATACTGCCAGGATACTGGGTATCAGTGATCGAACTGTACGTAACAGGCTGCGAGACGCTTTCGAGGTATTGCGGAATGCGCTTGAGCCGGAAAGAGCATAGCTTCATGGATAGAAAACAAGAAGAGATCGTGCAGCGCATTACTGCCAGTTATGTTGAGGAGGTGCGTTCTGGCCATCAACCAGCCATGAGTGATTACCTGGCACGTTATCCACAGTTCGCCGATGAGATCGCTGATTTTATTGCATATTATCATGCCGTCGAAGTGAGTCTACCGCATGAGACAGATCAGATGCCCATTCTCACCGAGCAATTTCATGCAGCCATAGATACGGCGTGGGAGCGTGTAGCGCAATCTCAGGGTCAAGTCACCGGCAAGGTTACCTCGTTGCTGGCAAGGGCAAGAGAATTACATCTCAGCCTGTCC
>MNIY01000119.1 GCA_001919995.1 Ktedonobacter sp. 13_1_20CM_4_53_11 | reverse complement strand
CGTCGTATTTGGCACTGGCCCAGTCGGGCAGGCAGTGATGCGCGAACTGGTTGCCAAAGACAAGCCTGTCCGCCTCGTGAACCGTCGTGGTCCAGTGGTTGATCAGGCTACGTTACACAGATTGCTCAAGAAAGTGCGTGATGTAGGCATGCCAATGGTCTCGGTCAATCGTGGTAAACCCGGTCAAGCAGATGTTTCAGAAAGCAAGTAAACCGCATTGAAAATGACCGAAGCAACTTGGAGGAATACTCATGAAAGCCATTGTAAACACACACTACGGATCACCGGATGTTCTTCAACTCAAAGAGGTAGAAAAACCTGCACCCTCGGACCATGAAGTCCTGGTAAAAGTTCTTGCGGCATCCGCCGCTGCGGGTGACTGGCATCTTCTGCGCGCTCAACCATTCCTGATGCGCTTCACGTCTGGGCTTCTCAAACCAAAACACCAGATCCTCGGCGCGGCCTTCGCGGGGCGGGTTGAAACGGTGGGCCGCAACGTCACGCAGTTTCAGCCCGGGGATGAGGTATTCGGGGACGTATCCGCGTGTGGCTTTGGCGCTTTTGCCGAGTATGTTTCTGTTCCTGAAAAGGCAGTCGCGCTGAAACCCACCAGGTTGACGTTCGAGGAAGCCGCGACCGTCCCTGTGTCGGCAGTCACCGCCCTGCAAGGTCTGCGCGACCAAGGACACATTCAGCCAGGACAGAAGGTGCTGATCAATGGTGCATCTGGCGGTGTGGGTACGTTTGCGGTGCAGATTGCCAAAGCATTTGGAGCTGAAGTCACCGGCGTATGCAGCACGAGGAATGTGGACATGGTGCGCTCGATTGGGGCAGACTACGTCATTGATTACATGCAAGAAGATTTCACCAAAAATGGGCAGCGTTATGACCTGATTCTGGCCGTGAACGGATATCATCCGATTTCAGCGTATCAGCGCGCCTTAAGTCAAGAGGGCATGTATGTCATGACCGGAGGTTCCATGGCGCAAATGTTCCAAGCCATGCTGCTCGGACCCTGGCTATCAAAGAACGGCAGTCAGAAAATGGGAAACTTGCTGGCGAAACCAAACCAGAAAGATCTGGTGTTTGTGAAAGAGCTTCTTGAAGCCGGCAAAGTCGTACCCGTTATAGAGAGACGTTACCCGTTACGTGAGGTTCCTGAGGCTATCCGGTATGTTGAAGAAGGACACGCCAAAGGAAAAGTGGTCATCACTGTGGATCAGAACAACCTCACCTGATAAAGCGTTACACTTAACCAATATTCATAGCTTAGACAACGTATGCCCATTGATCACGCGGAAAAAGATGTCAGGAGAGCACTCGTTCCCATTTCCACTCGTAACACCCTCTCAAGGCAGAGCAACTCTTACGAACTACCGAGAACATGAGCGAACCGTGAGAGTAGCATTCAAAAAAGGAGCAGAAAAGATGAATTCAACCAAAATTACCACCGGAATGGAAGCGAAAAGCCCCCTCTCTATTCCTCTTTTCTTGAAGCCCATGAGAATAAAAAGAACATAGTGCAGAATCAAGAGACCATTTCGGGAATAGGAGGCGCCCCTGGAAAATCTCCCGATTTGTCGCACGAGCCAACACAGAGATACAAGTGAAACAAATGAAACAAGTGAAACAAGTGAAACAAGTGAAACAAATGCGACAAACCTCATTAGAATAAAACTAGTGCTCCATCAATCTCGTTTCGATGACTGAAAGGTAGTGGCGGGGCAAGCCCCGCCAAATCCCCAACCATCAAATGATGATTGACAGTCCACTAGTCGAGCACGGTTGCCGTCACCGAATAGATAGATGGCAAGAAATCAGCAATCAGCTGCCAGCTATCACCCCTGTCTCTGCTAGCAAAGAGTTGGCCTGTATTCGTCCCAACATATATCCCGCATGGATCAATAGTATCTGTACACATCGCGTGTCGCAAAACGCCCAGCGTCACCCCGTTCCCCTGCGGCAACCCATTCGTGAGCGGTTCCCAACTCTCCCCTCCATCCTGCGTTCGATACACAGAAAACTGTTTCCCAACATTCTGCCGTGCCTCTGGGTCCTCTACCACCACGTATACCGTATCGGGATGGTGAACATCCAGTGCTATCGGGAAGCCGAACTCAGAAGGGAGACTGTGCTGGATATCGATCCAATCCTCGCCCGCGTTTGTGCTCTTGTAGACTCCACAGTGGTTCTGTTGATACAACACCTCTGGCTCTTTGGGATGCTGGACCAGCCGGTGGATACACTGGCCAAACTCCGGGTACATTGCCGGCAAAAAGCCTGCGCGTGTGTTCTTATTGGCAAAGGCCCAGCTGCGCCCCCCATCATCCGTGCGCATGCACCCCACCGCTGAGATGCCTACCCACATCCTGGAAGCATTCGTAGGATCGGGAATAATCGTGTGCAGGCATAGCCCTCCAGCTCCCGGCTCCCAGCGCTCTCTCGTTGGATGATTAGCAAGGCCGCTGTTGATCTCCCAGGTCTTGCCGCCATTCGTACTAACCCATAGGCTCGCTGGATCAATACCTGCATAAATCGTTCCCGGCTCGTCAACTCGACCAGGTTCAATCACCCAGATATTTTGCAGCTTGTAACCGCTTCCCTCCGCGAACTGAATACCTTTTTCTGGTTCTTGCCAGGTTTGCCCGAAGTCGTCGCTGTAGCGCACAAAAGATCCAAAGAAGTCGTTATTGTCGGCTGCGAATAGCCGGCAGCCGGAACGTTGATCAAGGGTGGCATAGAAAATACGATGCCCCTTCAAGGTCGGAGTCGAGATTTCCCATCTCTCTCGATCGCGTGACGATAAAATGAACAATCCGCGTTTGGTTCCAACCATCACTACCATTGTGCCACTTGCGTATGGTCTCTGCTGATTCATAACTAATTCTCTCCTGTCTTGATAGAACTATCAATCCTGTGGGTCAGCCCCCTGCGACAGACTGCAGGACATGGAGTGTTACTCCTGCTGATATCGGCGTATCGAGGCCCTGCAAATACCGGATGTTCTCCCGCTCCAGGAAAATGTTCACGTAAGGGCGTAACTCGCCTGTTTCGTAGCACAGGTTGAACCGCAAGCCAGGGAAGTCGCCGTCAAGCGCATCGATGATCTCACGCACTGTGCGACCAGTTGCAGTCACAAAACGACGATTGCCAATTCTTGCCCGGAGGGCATCAGGGAAGGAAACGGTCACAGTGGGTACAATATCAGGTAAATCCATCATGGCCTCGGTTGCAAAAAGTAGTGAGAACAGACAAACAGATTAGTATCGTACATTTTGCTGTAGGGAAGAGAGAACGTTTGTTCATTTAACCATAACGAGTATAGCCCAACCATCCCCATTTGTCAATTGTTAACCTCAATTCTGATCCTGGCAAGCGACTCTTCACGAGGCCGCAACCAACAAATATCCGGAAGCAAAAGCCAAAAAGGTGAGTTTTCTGAATCAATAGTACTTCTTGGGTATAATAAAGAATGGAGAGAAATCAGCCTCAAAAAACGTAGTATAAAGTAATACACAACAAATTTGCATGACCTCATGACCTCAGGGAATGCAAATGCTTGACAGGCAATTCTCCGCTGGCTATACTTGGTTGCAACATTCAAAGCTGCATGCTTAAAGCGACTTCACGTGCCAGTTTATTTGATGCAGTTTATGAAAGGAGACTCTCATGGACTCCCATGCATTGGAGATGAATGACACACTTACCACAACCAGTACGAGCAATCTCACGCAGGTCTCTAATGGTGTAGAGGATGAAATAATCATCCGAACTGTCAAGCTAAACAAGTATTTTGGCGATAAACATGTCCTCAAAGATATTGATTTTGAAGTGCGTAAAAGGGAAGTCGTAGCAGTAATAGGCCCTAGTGGTTCAGGAAAAAGTACCCTTATTCGCTGTCTAAACGCCTTGGAGAAAGCAACAAGCGGAGAAATATATATCCACGGCGAAAAGCTCAATCCCAATTTATCTATCAAACAACTTAGCCCCATTCGTAGTGAGCTTGGCATGGTCTTCCAGAATTTTAATCTCTTTCCCCATATGACCGTCATCGAGAACATCATTGAAGCCCCCCGCCTTGTTCGTAAAATGCCAAAAGACCAGGCTATTGCTCTTGGTGAGAAGCTACTAGCTAAAGTCGGCCTTTCAGAAAAACGTGATGCCTATCCCAATCGTCTCTCAGGTGGCCAGAAACAGCGTGTCGCTATAGCGCGTGCTCTGGCTATGCAACCACGAGCGCTCCTCTTCGACGAGCCAACCTCGGCACTTGATCCTGAACTGGTAGGTGAAGTCCTCAAAGTTATGAAAGATCTTGCTTACGAGGGCAGCACAATGGTAGTCGTAACACATGAAATGCAATTTGCTCGTGATGTGTCTGACAGAGTTATTTTCATGTCTGACGGCTCGTTTATCGAGCAAGGTGATCCAGAAGAAATATTCAAAAATCCCAGGGAGAAGCGCACGCGCATGTTCCTGGAGCGTGTGCTCTCCGTTTTACCCTAGCTTCATTCATATTTCTCGTTTATCGCTTCCAGGAAGACTTTGAGAAAGGCAAATGTATAATGGACCTTGGGTTAGACAGGCGAACATTTCTGAAGCGCGCTGGCCAGGCTGGCGGCCTTATTCTCGCTGGTGGAACATTGGAATCGATCCTGGCAGCTTGTGGAGGGAACGTTTCTACCACCACTGGCTCAGCTTCTCCAACAGTTGGTGCTACAAAAGTTGCAAGTGCTGGTCTGAAGCAACCCGGTAACCTGCAATGGGGCGCTGACTACGTCTCGGGAGCCCCTTATGTATTTAAAGATCCTTCCAACCCTAACAATTTGATTGGCTTTGAGGTCGAGATCGCAGCTGCTATGGCTCAATTGATGGGAGGTATCCAGCAAACTCAGGTCGAAGTCTGCTATTCGAACCTGGAACAGGCTCTGCTGGGCAACCAGGTAGACATGGTCATGAACGGCTGGGAAAAAACTCCTGACCGCGAAAAAACCGAATTGTTCTCCGAACCCTACTATCGCTATGGCCAACAGGTTATCGTGCGCAAGAATGATACTCGCTTCGCCAATGTCGTCCCAAAAACCGTAGCGGACCTGGAAGGTTACACTGTCGGTACCGGTTCTGGCTACAAGGCCGAAACTATCATGCTGGCGGACAAAAAAATTCACGTCAAGTCCTACACGGGTAATATCGCCTTCACCGATCTCGTGCAGGGGAAAGTCGACGCTTTCTTCCTGGACTTACCAATCGCTGCCTACTACATCCTGGGTTCTGGTCCAGGTGCTACGCCTATTCCGCAATTAAAGCTCCTTGGCGACCCGATTTATATCGATGACTATTTCGTTGGTTTCAATAAGAGCAACCCTAACGCGGCGAAACTCCTACCAGAGATCAATCAGTGTTTTGACATTCTCAAAAAGAATGGGACACTCAAGAAAATCTTCACAAAGTGGCAACTCATGAACCCCCTGCAAAGTCAAATCGGGGTTATGTAGGTAGCCTACCTTGCACACGGGGAATTCATCTTAGCGCGTAAGAATTAAATTTTCAGCGGAGCCGTCTTCAAAAAATGATAAAGATGGCTGCCGCCCACATCAGCGTCAATCAAAAAGGATTGGAATATGGATCTTGCCCAAAGTATGAATCTTATCCAGCAAGCCCTACCAGATTTTTTGGATGGCACAAAAAATACCATCATTTACTGTGTCACCTCATTTACTCTCGCTCTCATCTTGGGGCTTATTCTCGCGCTCATGAACAGTTCCCATTTTGTGTGGCTCAGGGCGCCAGCTCGTATTTATATTGAGGTAATTCGTAGTACCCCCATGATCGCTCAAATATTCCTCATCTATTATGGTTTGAGTGCTATCTTGTATGATATAGGTCTCAACTATCCATCACTTAACCTAGCGCAATATGACAATGCCTGGGTTGCGGGTATCGCTTCATTATCTATTAACTACGCTGCCTATGAGGCCGAAGTCTTCCGCGCTGGGTTTCTCTCCGTTGAGCGCGGTCAGACAGAAGCTGCTCTTTCTCTCGGCCTCACTTCTGGCCAAAACTTCTTTCGTATAGTCTTGCCTCAGGCTATTCCGCTGATGATACCTCCCTTCGTCAATGATCTCATCTATATGCTCAAAGACTCCGCTATTGTAAGCGTTATCGCTGGTACTGAACTTACATCCAGGCTCGATTTCTGGCGTTCGCATAATGGGAGTAATCCCATTCCTCTTTTTGTACTTGCGATGGCCTTGTACCTGGCACTGAGCTTGCCTACATCGTACGTTGCAAGATGGTATGAACAAAAATTGCGTGCGGCCCTGTAACTAGAGAGACCTGAAGGAGTGGTTATGCAGCAGACCCTTGATCGTGCAGTGTCCAAACCAAAGACGCAGGGTTGGCATGTCCTGTTGGACTATATTTTCTATCTGTTGCTGGTGGCGTTCTTAGTGGGCTTTGCCCTCTACCTTTATTCAAATCGTGATCTCATCGTTGTTGATTTCCCAATTTTGCTGCAGGGAGCCGGAGCAACCATTGTGATCTCGTTGATCAGTATGGTGTTGGCGACCATCTTTGGTTTTATAGGTGCGATGGGCCGCCTCTCGCGCTTTGCTGTATTTCGCTGGATCGCCACGATATACGTTGAAGTTATTCGTGGCACACCTATACTTGTACAGCTTTTTCTATGGGGGTTCGGCATAAGCGCTATACTCACGGCTGCAGGCTTTAACCCCCATGATATTGCTTTTCAATTTATGACTGTTCTGCAAAGCAACAGCCTCGTCCCAAGCGAATTTATCTTTAATGCCGCATTCTATGGCATACTTGGCCTGAGTTTTAACTATGGTGCCTACTTGACCGAAGTCTCCCGTACAGGCATAGAATCTGTGCCGAGAGGTCAGACCGAGGCCGCCTTGAGCTTGGGCCTGAACTCTGGGCAGGCGCTTCGCCAAATCGTGCTGCCTCAGGCGATACGTATCACTATCCCACCATTCACTAACTACTTCATCGCCTTGGTACAGGATAGTGCCTTGCTCTCTACCATCGGGGGCGTAATCGAACTGCAACAATTAACCACAGCACTTGCCAGTCCCCTATCGTCAGAACCAAATAAACAACTGTTCGTCTACATCTTTGGAGCCCTTATTTTCCTTGCTATCTGTTATCCCCTTGCTATCTTAGCTCGCTACCTTGAAGCCCGCATGGGAGTGGGCTATTAGCAGTATCTGTCTCAGGAAGAACCGCTAAAAACTGCACGCTAGGTTAACCAGGCTTGCTTTCTTGCTACTCCATAAGCTATACTGTGTACATCAAATTGTTCCAAACATGCGGCTCAATCCCAAAAAGCATGGTATTTCCCATGAGAGTAATAGACATACTAGGTAAAAAACGAGGACGCTACATTCCGAAATACTACGTATTTCGTGGTTACCACCTGTCCACTTGCTACCCCTGAAGTCCCTCCTCTTCTCGATCCTAGACTTTGCTGTCAAGGCGAGATCCTTCCGTTATTCACATCTCGCGCAGGCTTTTTGTCAAGTTTGAAGCTTCTCAAATAGAGGTAAATTTTATCCAGTAGCAAGCTTCCTTAGTTTTTCAGAATGACTATCCCCAGGGATGGGTCAGAATACACCCACTAGTATTGCATCATTGAGAATGAAATATCGGTAAATACAGCCGATCAGCGCAAATCCGGTAGGCGGGCCGGAGTGGGATGTTTTTATTAATCCGCATTACCAGAAAGGATTTTTATGAGTACCGATGGCTTACTCAAGGCCCTCAACGATTCCAAAAGGTACCTCGACATTGTACAAAAGAAGGAACTGGGCAAGAGTGAAGCTGAGTGGTTAATCGAGACCACCGTCAGCAACTTTGCCAGGTACTACAACAGTGGATTTATCGAGTATCGTAAGTCGGTCGCTGAAGCAGGTGACTTTGCAGCAGTTGAATGGACAGGGCGTGGTGCAACCTTCAAAGATGTACTTGGCCGTGAATACATAGACTGCCTGGGTGGGTTTGGTTTGTTCAACCTCGGTTGGGCCCATCCCAAAGTCGTGGGGGCCGTTCAAGCACAATTAGAGAAAAGTCCGCTTCCCACGCAGGAATTGCTGGATCCTCTACGTGGCATGCTCGCTCACTTAATGGCCGAAATTACTCCCGGTGACATTCAATATAGCTTTTTTGTCGGTAGTGGCACAGAGGCTGTTGAAGGTGCCATGAAACTTGCCAAACTTTATACACGTAAGAGCGGCTTCATCGCCTCAGTTCGTGGCTTCCACGGCAAAACAACAGGCTCTCTGGCCCTCACTGGTAAAGCCATTTTCCGTCGTCCTGCATTGCCCCTGCATAACAATGTGTTTCATGTTCCCTTTGGCGATGCAGATGCTGTTGAGCAACAGCTACGTATAGCTCGTGAAGTGGGTAACGATATCGCTGCTGTAATTATGGAACCTGTGCAGGGTGAGGCGGGTGCTATCGTTCCTTCAGATGATTTCTGGCCGCGCCTTCGCCAGCTCTGTGATGAATATGAAGTACTGCTTATCGCCGATGAAGTTCAGACAGGTATGGGACGGACTGGCAAGTTATGGGGAGTCGAGCACTGGGAAGTTACGCCTGATATCATCACATCGGCAAAGGCCCTTGGTGGCGGTGTAATGCCCATAGGCGCCTTCATGTCCACTCCCAAAATATGGAGTGTCATGAACAGCAATCCTTTTATTCATACCTCCACCACAGGCGGTAATCCTCTCGCTTGTGCTGCTGCCATCGCTGCTATTAATGTAACTCTTGAAGAGTGTATTCCTGAGCAGGCTGCCGAGAAGGGTGAATATTTTATCAAACAGTTGCGAGAAATTGCCGCACGCCATCATGATGTATACACAAACATCACAGGTAAGGGACTGTTGATTGGTCAGCACTTTGTAAATGACGATATTGGCTATGCCGTCGCTTCTGGCCTCTTCAAACGTGGTGTTCTTATATCCGGTACGCTCAATAACTCACGAGTCATCCGCGTCGAACCTCCATTGGTTATTACTCGTGAGGAGATCGATATAATTCTGAACCGCTTAGAAGATACGCTTCAGGAACTACATGCCACTGTTTCTACACCTGAGCTTCCCATCAGTAATGAGCCAGCGCCCACAAATACGGGAAAAGTTGATAGTAATACAGCAGTAGCATAACAGATAGGGGAGCGAGTTCCATGCACATTATTGTTCTTGGTGGTGCAGGCGCGATGGGTCGTGTCACTGTTCGCACCCTGACCGAATATGAAGATGTCGACCAGATCACTATCGCGGATTATGACGAAGAGCGTGCCCACGACGTTGCTGCGACCCTCAATAGTAGTAAAATTCTGGTTAGGCAGATCGATGTATACGACTCTGAGCGTTTATCTAAACTTGTGCGTGGTGCCAATGTCGTATTGAGTGCTGTCGAGTATGTCTTTAACCAGCCTATTCTCAGGGTCTGTATTCAGGAGAAAGTCCATTATGCCGACCTCGGTGGTCTTTTTCATATGACGCGCAAACTCATGGATATGAGTCCAGAGGCTGAAGCTGCGGGTATCACCGCCATCCTGGGCATGGGTGGGACTCCCGGCATCACCAATATCCTTGCTCGCGCGGCTGTTGATAAACTAGACCGCGTTGACAGCATCAAGGTGCAACTTGGCTGTAGTGATGATACTCCCTCAACGGCACCTTTGGTGGCCCCTTACTCGATCCGTACGATCTTGGATGAATTTACCAGGCCACCACAAGTCTTCCAGAATGATACCTGGTACCCTCAACAACCATTGACGGGCCAGGAGGAACTGATCTTCCCCTTGCCCGTGGGGCGTGCCACCGCCATCTTTTCGCTGCATTCGGAGTGTGCCAGCTTTCCGGTCTCGTTTCGCGATAAGGGCATTCGTCATGTGTCCTTCAAAATCGCCTTTCCCAGCGATTTCATGAAGAAACTCAAATTCCTGGTAGATATCGGCTTTGGCAGCGATGAGCTAATCAGTGTAAGAGGAGTGAAAGTTTCACCACGTGAGGTTTTAGCCAGGCTACTTGAAATGACTCCTGTTGAAGATGTTGAGCCACAGGATTGCGATGTATTGCGTGTGGTTGTTGCCGGTGAGGCCCAGGGGCAACGCCTGGAGATTGTCAACCAGGTTGTTGTCTTACCCTATCGTCGTTGGGGTATAGGTGCTGGTGCTCTCGATACTGGTACGCCCCTTGCCATTGCCGGGCGTATGTTAGCGAATGAAGAGATTACGCGCCGTGGTGCCTTTGGCCCAGAATTGTGTATCCCCGTCGAGCCGTTCTTCCAGGAGCTTGCTCGCTACGATATGCACGTGACAGAGACAAGAACAACAGCCATTTCTTAAAAGGTACAAATGTGCTTGATCACGGAAACTATAGATTCTCGCAATTGGGCATATGTTAGATAATTCCTTACAACTTCAAGGTGGCTGTGGTAAAATGACGTAAGTGGATCGACTTTTGTAGGAAAATTCGTATCTATTTTGTAATGCAGGTACGAATTTCGAAAGTATGAATGCAAATTCATGCGAAGTCACAGTATTTAAAACTTCTGAAAGGGGCTATCAGATGAGCGAGTATAAACTGCTTATCAATGGTGAACTCGTCAGTAGCAGTTCAGGTAAAACCGTTGACGACATTGGTCCTGCCAGTGGCCAGCCAATTGCTCAAGTTCCTGAAAGTTCGGTGGAAGATGTTAACCGTGCTGTAGCCGCAGCACGCGAAGCTTTCGACGACGGACGCTGGTCCAGCCTACCTCATAGTGCACGTGCAGCAACATTGGAAAAGTTGGCATCACTTCTGGAAGCGCATACAGGTGAGTTGGCTGAACTAGAGTCGCAAGATGCTGGTAAACCCATTAAACTAGCGCGCGATAGTGATGTTCCTTTTGCCATCGACAACCTGCACTTCTTTGCGGGTGCTGCTCGCCACCTTGCCGGTATAGCCTCAAGTGAATATACTGGAGGACATACCAGCATCATTCGTCGTGAACCTATCGGCGTAGTTGCCTCTCTGGCTCCCTGGAACTATCCCTTTATGATGGCCGCCTGGAAAATTGGTCCCGCTCTCGCTGCCGGTAATACAGTCGTCCTCAAGCCATCGGTTGAAACTCCTCTCAGCACGCTGAAACTTGGTGAGCTGGCTCTTGAAGCTGGTATTCCTGCTGGAGTTCTCAACATCATTACCAGTGGCGCCGGCGTAGCACAGGCACTTGGTAGTCATCGTGATGTAAGCATGGTATCAGTTACAGGCAGCACTGAGAGTGGTAAGCATATTATGCGTGCAGCAGCAGACACCATTAAGCATGTGCACCTCGAACTTGGCGGCAAAGCCCCATTTATCGTCTATGAGGACGCCGATATTGAAGCTGCTGCTAATGGAGCTGTTGTAGGTGGTTACGTCAACTGTGGCCAGGACTGTACCGCTGCTACTCGCATCTACGTGCAAGACACTATTTATGATGCCTTTTTGGACTCGTTCTTGAGCAAGGTCAAACAAATTCGCGTAGGTAATCCCGCTGTTGAAAGTACTGACATGGGACCATTGATCTCAGCCTCCCAACGTACCAATGTCGAAGGATTTGTCGAGCGGGCACTCCGTGCTGGCGCGAACATTGTCACGGGCGGTAAACGTATCACAGTGGCCGGCCTTGAAAAAGGTTTCTTCTTCGAGCCGACTGTCATTGCAGAAGATCGCAATGACGCAGAGATCGTGCAGTCTGAAGTCTTTGGCCCTGTGGTTGTCGTCTCTCGCTTCAAAACCGAAGAAGAAGTGCTGAAGAAGGCCAATGGTGTCGTGTATGGTCTTGCCTCCTCTGTCTGGACAAAAGATATCTTCAAAGCTATGCACGCGAGCAGAGTCCTTCAATTTGGCACAGTCTGGATCAACGACCACTTGCCACTTACACCGGAGATGCCGCATGGGGGTTATAAAGAGAGTGGCATAGGCAAAGATATGTCTATGTACTCCTTTGAAGAATATACCCAGATCAAACATGTGATGATTGAACTAGATGGCGATGCTCGTAAAGGTTGGCACTACACCATTTTCGGTGATGCTGAGTAATCCCTTTTTCAAAAATACACGAACAAATGAACAAGCCTGCCTTCAATAATAAGGCAGGCTCA
The DNA here is from genome assembly GCA_001919995.1 of Ktedonobacter sp. 13_1_20CM_4_53_11. The sequence continues at coordinate 2,116 of MNIY01000119.1, read as the reverse complement.
TTCATCTTTTTTAGCTAACGCTATATGCACGTTTCTTTTGTTGCCTGCAGTGGAGAACAGCTTTATGTGCGGTCGCATATAAACATCTTTGCGAGGTGCGCAGCGAGGAGGAATCAGTAAAATGTGTACATGGAGTTTACCAAAAAAGTAAGGCCTCCACCTGGTTTAAAAAGGAGAAGGCTTACCCAGAAAGGCACCCACCGCCTTTCTCTGTTATATATTACGTAACAGGTTACACCGATCTCAGATTGAGTTAAACAATGAAATTAGGATAAAATGCTCCATATGGACGAAACTAATCAAATATTGAGCAAGAGAGCGAGGAGGATTATAACCATGCGCGTAATACAACATTGCTCGATGAACGAGGCAGAGGCTAGTGCTTTCTGATATCATCGATATTCCTCCTGGTTCTCTCGTTTCGCTTGTTGGAGCGGGCGGGAAAACAACTACAATGTATACACTCGCTTCTGAGTTGGCAGGGAAAGGCATGCGTGTTGTTACAACCACCACTACCAACATATATTTCCCCGCACAAGGTGAAACTGATACCCTCATTGTCTCACCTGAGACTCCTACGCTCCTAAAAATGGTAAATTCAGCCTGGAAGCAGCATCACCGCGTGGCCGTTGCGGGAAGAGTTATCGGAGCGGGAAAAATAGGCGGCGTCCAGGCAAATCAGCCCTTTGAACTGCTCGCTAAAGGTGGCGCAGATATCGTCATCGTCGAAGCAGATGGCGCTCGTCACCGTATGATTAAAGCACCTGTTGAGCACGAGCCTGTTATACCCTTTCGGACTAATCTAGCTTTCCTACTAATGAGCGCTGAGGCGATCAACCAACCATTGAGTACAGAGATTGCCCATCGCCCAGAGCGTATTGCCTCTGTACTGGGGATCGGTCAAGGCGATATTCTAACACCTGAGCGTGTTGCCAGGTTAATGACGAGCGAGCAAGGTGCGATGAAAAATATTCCTGAACAAACAACAATCTATCTACTCATCACGCACGTTTCTATAATGAAGCAGGATGCCGTACAGGAGCTCATATCTTTGGTGCATCATTCCCATCGACTGGCAAGAGTAGTTTGTTCGGTAGAACCGGGAAACTGGTTCTTGCTCTAACTAGATAAATCTGCCTTATCGCAATTCATCGACTAAATGTCGAGCCATTTGGAGCCATTCTTCGGGCGTATCATCCGGAACTGAACAGCCATTTGCCAGGATAAGTCTTCGTCCTTTTGTCTGGCTGATAGCAGACATAATTTCATTATCAATCTCAGCCTGGCTGCCGTGGGTAAGTGGACCTCGCTCCCATAATCCCCCCATGAGACACTTATCGGTGAGAGTTAATGCTTCACTGAGTGTAGGGCCTGTGAGCCGATCGCTCCAACTCATCACAGCTACTGGATAGTCGGTGAAGTCCTCAAAGTAGATTTGATCTCCTTCCTGGGTTGGATCAGCGTGTACATGGACAATATTGAGCCAGCCGTTTTTAGCACCTTCTAACGCTTCCAGGTCATAGGGACGTCCGATATTGCGATATTCTTCTCGTGTAAAATCCGTATTAGTTGCACCCATACAGGAGAAGAATATACCGCTTGCGCCTGCTTCGATAGCAGCTTCCATCAAGCGACGGAGATTAGATGCAATTGTTCCTAACCCCTCTTCAAAAGGCTGAGGGTTTTTTCTGGCCTCTTCAATTGCTTTTCGTTTACCCATGAAGCGGATTACATATGTAAGTGGACTAAAAAGTGTCAAAATAAGGGGATAGTCATTCCCTATTTGTGAACGAAGTACACGAATACAGGTCAGTTGCTCCTGAAACATGGGAGTGTCCAGGTCAAGACGAGGAAGAAAGCGAAGCTGGTCTGACACTGTCAGCTGATCTTGTGGTGGGGGATATTCTAAATCTGGCATTATCTTAACTATATCCAGCTTAAACTTATCAATAAAGAATTCTTTTGTCAGTTTCGCCATTCGCTCTCCTGAGCCTTCAGGTTTGAAGTGGTGCCAGAAACAGAAGGGCACGCGGTCAACTTGTTCTCCCGCAATTGCCGCGTGAACACGCTCGCTAGCAGTCATCGGTTTTGGTGATGTTGTCATTCTTTTTCCTCT
>MNIY01000109.1 GCA_001919995.1 Ktedonobacter sp. 13_1_20CM_4_53_11 | reverse complement strand
GCTGGCACACCTGGAATGGTGGCGAGCCTACTATCATTTTGTGCGTCCCCATGTATCGTTACGAGTGGCGCTCGTGCAGCCACGAGAGCGAGGTGGGAAGTTGGTGGTGCAACGCTACCGGCAACGCACCCCAGCCAGGGCAGCGGGGAGAACCAACCGACGATGGACAGCCCAGGATGTGCTCTGCTATCCTCTGCCACCGATTCCAGAATGAAACCTTTGAGAGTGAATGAAGCGAGAAGACGCCCAGTGAAATGGCTGTGGGTGGCTTGGTGAAGTTGAAAGCAGGTTAGGGCGGTCCTACAGGACGAAGTGGCCTACCTTCAGAGTCGAATGAGGGGAAAAGCAGCCCGAAATGAGTTCGCAGGAACAGATCGAATTCTCCACCATATCCCATGGCAGTACCTGCCGCCGTGGGCAGCACCGTTGCGACCCGCATGCTGTATTCATCGCGCTCTTTTGAAGAGGTGATCTACCGCGACGAACTCGATCATCTGGTGAGCAACACCACGCATCTCGAGGTGGTGTATACCCTCACCCGTGTACAACCACCAGGTTGGAAGGGTTATCATCGACGCATCGATACCGAGATGCTGCGTGAGGTAGCCTGGCCGTCTGATCAACACCCCTTGATCTTCATCTGTGGTCCCACCCCATTCGTCGAGACTGCCGCCGCGAGTCTGGTCACATTGGGAGACGACCCAGGACACATCAAGACCGAACGATTTGGACCGACAGGAGAAGCATAATGGAAAACAAGCTGGATGGCAACGCAGCAGCGGGCGTGTTGCAAGCGATCTTTCCGTTCGACATGACGTTGGTGCAGGCAACCTGTACGGGTTGCGGTGCCACGAAGGCGATTGGTGCAACCGCCGCCTACATGCACGGCATGGGGACGATCATACGCTGTCCCTCCTGCGATACCGTGCTTATCCGCGTGGCGCAGGCAAGGGGACGCACCTTCCTTGATATGCGAGGCGTACGCGTCCTGCAGATCAGCGCGGGAGCATAGCCGTTCTTCGCCTCTCTGCCTGACGCTTCGCTCAGAGGAGGTAGAACATTGCATGTCGCACAAAGCGGATTTTTGCTCTGGTACAAGTACGCGCTTCTGCCTGAAGTTCGATCTGCATGCACAAGGCGATCCACTCACGCTGGTTCAGGTGATGGCCAACGTGCAAGAGCCACGTATGACGATCGGAGGCGTGAACCTGGTAGTTGGCTTCAGACAGTCGCTGGGGATAGGTATGTTGTCTCTGGTTACCGGTCACTTCTTCGTCTTTGGAGACATGCAACGTATCCAACGGAGTTGCATCTGTTCGATTGGTCGATCAAATAGGCCAGTTTGTGCATCCAGCCGGAAGAGCTGTGAGAAATCCTCGGCCTCAAACACCACGCGCAGTCGCTCAGCGTAGGAGCCGCGAAGGACACGGACATAGTGCTCGCTATCGTAGTCTCTGCGGTCGGTGAGAGGAGCAGCGGATGGAGCAGAGAACAGCGACTCCTCGCTTCCCTCAATCTCGCCTGTATCCTCATCTTCCGAGATCGGTGAGGCATCATCTGCCTCATCGGGCAACCAGACCGGCGCTCCATGTTGCGCGCGATAGAAGCGCACGCGTTCGCCAGCGCGCCACTGGGTCCTGCCAGCCGCGAGCAACGCCTCATATTGCGCTTCCGTGTGTTTTGCACGCTTCGCAAGATAGGTCTTGGAATCCTTGGAAAGGCGCATACGCGTGGCGACATCGGTGGCGGGTAACAGCCGCCGCTGCGCCTCGTGCGTTTCCTGATAGAAACGCACGATCCCCTCGATATTGTCCTGCATGGCGCAGCGGAACGCCTGGAGCAAGGCGTAGTTTTTGATCGCGTGCGACACCATCGCCGCATAGCGCGATTCGTATTCCAATCTGATCCCCTCTGGCAAGGTTGCGACGATCTCGTCCACGAGCGCCCTCTCATCTGCTTCTGACCACTCCTGCGGCGTCGCGAAGTACACGCCGTCTGTATCGGCTTCGATCGGCACCATACCACGCTCTCGCAGTGCCTCGATGATCTCTGTGAGTAATGCTCGTCCTCGCCTGGTCACCTCGTTGGCGGCGCCAAGATCTCCGAAGAGGGCCATGGAGGTTGCCCCCATGTAGCCGTAGGCCGCGTTGATCATGGTCTTCATCGCTGCCTGCGTCCCCTCGTGCTCGTCGGCCTCCATCGAACCCGCTGGTGCAGAGCGCGCTGCCGCTTTGTGGAACAGGCGTAATTCGGTAAGACGGTCGATCAGGTGCAGGAAGACGCCCAGGTGATCGCAGCTCGGTCCGATGCGGTATGCGCGCATCAGCGATGGATACAGTGACGCGACATCCGCTTTCACCATGTGCTCTGCCACTCCCTCTTCCAGCAGATAGGTCGCTCCTCCCTGGTGTCGTCCGAATGTCTCTTCCTGGCCAGATGCTGTTTGGGGCAACGCTGCTCCTGCGCGCAGGTACGCCCTCACCAGCAGCGGTTCGAGAATGCCCATGGCTGGGCCCGCCGAGGCGATGCGGGCGTCTCGGCGAGGTGCCATCCCTGCGAGAGCAAAGGCTGCACCCATGAGTCGTCGCGAGAGTCCATCCACCTCGCGCACATCATCGAGCGCGTAGTAGCGCACGGACTCAGGTTCGAGTTGATACGTCTCGTACACATGCGCGCCTTCGACATACACGCGTTCAGGTGAGGCAAACCCAAAATGGCGGGCCACCTCTTTGAGCCGGTACGAGGGCAGCGTGCGCACCACAAAATCATAACGGCGCACCGCGTCCAAGGTATCGATCAGCTCGCGACCAGCCACACTGAATCGTTTGCGCCTCAAGCGATGAGGTCCTGCTGATCCCGTCTCGTCATATGATTCCAAACGTTGGGCACTCCTGTTCGTCCAAGGTGCAGCGGAACCTTGAGCACGCGAGCGCGATGTTCAAGGAAAGGCAAATCAAATCCCATCAGGTTGTGATTCTCGATCGTATCGGGGTCGCGTTGGCGAATCAGCGCACAGAGGTTGGCAATCAGGGTCGCCTCCTCTTCGGGGGTGGCTGCCTCCAGCACCTGTTCAAAGCCCCGGTTATCGCGAACGGCGACGAGGAAGATGCGGTCTCGTGCGGGATCGAGGGAAGTCGTTTCGAGATCGAACTGCAGGCGATGCAGGTCGTGATAAGCCATCCCACGAAAGAAGACCCGACCAGTGCTCATGAGGTATTGTTCGACGGGGCCAACGCGGTAGTAGGTGTCTCCCAGGGCTGAAAGTGATGTGATACGCCGGTTCAGGCGCTGCGATGCCCCGTCCAGCAGCGCACGCTCCAACATGCGTCCATCACGTGCGGACAACAGATAGCGATACGAGCCGTCAAGGCCATCCAATGTGCGGTAGCTCACCATCGCTTCGTCCTGCTGAGGTTGGAGCGCCGAACCCAGATGGGCAAGGTCGTCGAGTGAGGTTGCGAAGAGCCAGGGGCGGAAGGTCGCACGTGTGCATCTGACGCGGTCCCCAATGCGTTGCCAGACCCATGCCTTACCTGCCCTCGAGGCCCAGACAGAGACGATGCCTGGTGTCGGGTCCCAACCGAAGAGCGTGTCATCCGATGAGAAAAAGGACGAATTGTCTGAGGGATTGGTCGGTCCTTCCATGATACTCCTTGAGCTAAGAAGGCCACCAGGTTCGCCTGATTCTTCATAGCCTACTACGCACGATAGTCGCGTCTTGGTTCTATTGTGTGCCTGAGTTGTCAGGAGAGAACGGCTCTTGCTTTGGAGGCAATACGCCACTCTCTTGCAGAATGTTCATCAAGTTCTCGTGTGTCGTATAAAAGACTATTTTCGGTGAATCATCGCGTATGAACAAGATGTAGGTGGAAGCGTCTTTCAAATCTATGGGTTGGCCTGGGGTTTTTTCAAATCGCATAGGTGAAAGAACTTGTACCATCCTATAATGGTCATCCATTCGTGTTTCGTCAAATGGGACGATCTTGACAAATTGAAAACCAATGGATTGAAAAAATGCGTATCGTTTTGCAATTCCTGCGAGAAAGTCATCCTTCTTCACCACCTGGATACCGCCATCCGGATCGGCAGCCATAAAGAGGTCACTAAAGATGTGGGCAAGAAGGTCACGCTCAAACGTATTACTTCCTCGCTCGAACTCTTCAAAAAACGTTTTCACGACATCACTGACTTGCTTCATCGTCATGTCTACATCCTTTCTTGATCCTGTGTGAGGGTATTTGTGCAGAGGCAAAGCGAATCCGGCAGACCTCAGTGATTCCCTTGCTTCCCAAGATACCTTTTTGGCATGACGAGCCATTCCGTCTTGATCTCACGTCATCGACTTCCTCGGTGCATCGTATGTTCTTTTGTGAGGCCGTGCAAAAGTTGTATTCCAGGCAATACGGGCCAACTCACTCAAGCCTCATGAGAGTCAATGGTGGCAGCAGAGTTCGAGAAACTGCGTAGGCGATCGGCCAGCGCGGTATAGCGCTGCCGATCTGTCACGCGTTTGATCGAAATGCCAATGGCTTTGGTGGGCCCGACCAGGATCGCCAGCTGCTTGGCCCGCGTGAGGCCCGTGTAGACCAAATTGCGACTGAGCAGCAGGTAGTGTTGCAGGAACAGAGGCAGAACGACAACAGGGTACTCGCTTCCCTGGCTCTTGTGTACAGTCACCGCCCATGCCAGGGCGATTTCAGCGAGATCCGCGTAATCATAGGTCACCGCGCGTTCCCCAAACTGCACAACCACCTCCTGCTCTTCCAGATCGATTGAGGTGATGGTACCTATATCGCCATTGAAAACCTCGCGCTGGTAATCGTTGACCTGCTGGATGACGCGGTCACCTACCCGCAGCGTGCTGCCTCCGCGTACGATTTCCACTTTCCCCGGCGCAGGCGGGTTGAGCACCTGCTGGAGCATGGCGTTGAGCTGTCTTGTGCCCACCTCTCCGCGTGTCGATGGAGAGAGCACCTGCACCTGCTGCACCGGGTCGATGCCATGCCTGGGCAGGTACTCGCTCACCAGGTGACGGATGCCCTCTGCACCCAGCGCTGGTTCTGGCGCCTCCAACCACAGGCAGTCCGACTGGTCGAACTTCGTGGTTGGCACCAAACGCGGGAACTGGCCGGCATTGATGCGGTGGGCGTTGGTCACGATGTGGCTGGCTGCCGCCTGGCGGAACACCTGAGTCAGCCGCACCACGGGCACCTGCTGCGACTCGATCAGGTCACGCAGCACCATGCCAGGCCCCACACTGGGCAACTGGTCGACATCGCCCACGAGCAGCACCTGCGCCTCGGGCGGAATGGCTTTGAGCAGCGAGTGAGCCAGGAACAGATCCAGCATCGAGGTCTCATCCACCACGATGGCCTGCGCTTCCAGCGGCTGCTCCTCGTTGAAGCGGAACTGCATGGTCTTGGGATCAAAAGCGAGCATGCGGTGAATGGTTTTGGCCTCCTGCCCGGTCATCTCCGAGAGCCGTTGGGCAGCACGTCCCGTCGGTGCAGCGAGCAGAATGTTTTTTCCCATCGCGCGCCACAAGTCCACAACGGTTTTGGTCGTAAACGTCTTGCCGCATCCGGGTCCTCCAGTCAGCACCAGCAGACGCGAGGAGGCTGCCAGTTCGACTGCCCGGCGTTGCTCCTCAGAAAGCGTGATTCCCCGTTTTTCTGTATACCGATCAATCCAGCGCTGTACCCGTGAGAGATCGACCGAGACTGGCGCCCTGACGAAAGAAGCCAGTCGCGAGGCCAGAGCTTGCTCGGTGAAGTAGAACGCGGGCGCGTAGTACAGGCGCTCTTCCGCGAGGTCCCCGTATCCGGGCTGGGTGATGAGCTGCTTCTCCTCAGCCATCTGGGCGATGAGTTCACCAATGCGCACCGGGTCTACCGGGGAGTCTGGTAGTGCCAGCCGCTTGACGACGCGCTCGATCAGTTCTGGCTCTGGTAGGTAGCAGTGGCCCTCCTCGGCTGCCTGCTGCAACACGTAGAGCATCCCCGCACAGTAGCGGAAGTCAGAATCGGGGGCAATGCCGATGTTGCGCGCGATGGTGTCGGCGGTCACGAAGCCAATGCCAAAAATATCGGTGGCCAGTTGATAGGGGTTCTTCGAGACCACGCCTATGGCCTGATCGCCGTACTGCTTATAGATCTTTACAGCGTACGTGGTCGAGACATTGTGGCCGCGCAGAAACAACATGACCTCCTTGATTGCTTGCTGCGCGGCCCATGCCTTTTCGATCATGGCCACGCGTTTTTCGCCAATGCCGGTGACCTCGACAAGGCGGGAGCACGATTGCTCGATGATGTCGAGTGTCTCCAAACCGAAGTGCGCCACGATACGCCTGGCCGTCACCGGGCCGATGCCCTTGATGAGACCGCTCCCCAGGTATTTCTCCAGTCCAGTGAGTGTGGCTGGCTTTGTCTCCTGGGCATGGGTGACCTGGAACTGGCGTCCATACTTGAGGTGCTCTCGCCAGTACCCCGTGAGGCGCAGTGTCTGGCCCGCGTGAATGTCTGGAAAGCGGCCCACGATGGTAATGAGGTCGCGTTCCCCAGGTGCTTTGAGCCGGGCGATGGTATAGCCGGAATCCTCGGCGTGATAAGTGACGCGTTCGACGATACCCTGTAGGTGTTCTGCAGGAGTGCAGTACTGGGAACTTGAAATAGTTTTACTTGAAGAGTATAATATAAACTAGGAGGGTTTCGAACCCTTCCAATAAAGGAGGATAGTATGCTAGGACCAATAGATTATATTGCGGTCTCTTTTAAGGGAAATAATTTTGATGGGAGTGTGTTGAAAGCACTTGCACAAGCCACTAAGAGTGGTGTGATACGTGTTGTGGATCTGGTGTTTGTGATCAAAGATGCTGATGGTCATGTAGACTGGGCCGAGATCGAGGATCAAGAGGACGATCTCAAAGAAGTCTCGACGTTATTAGGGCACAAAGGTGACCTTCCCCTTTTAACAGAAGACGATGTGCAAAAACTGGGTGCTCACATGCCCAACGATACATCAGCTGGCATACTCGTGATAGAACAGCTCTGGGCTATACCTTTAAAGGAGGCTCTGCTCCATGTGGGAGGTGAGCTATTGGCCGAGGGTCGAATTCACCCAGATAAAGTATCCGCTGCTGTTGAAGAATTTGAGCAGCAAAAATAAGAGCGTGTGTTCAGGAAAGAGGAGGATACTATGATAGGACGACCACTGACACCAGTTTCAGTAGCAGGACGCCGCCGCCGACAGCGCCGCAACGGGCTACTGTAGATCTGTAGACACCTGTGCGTTCATCTAAAATAAGGCCAGAAATGGCCTTCTTTCGTTGTACAATCGACCAACTCAAACTGTCGTTGAAACAGGAGTACTGCCATTGGAAATGGTGGATAATGTGATCAGCCCCTGCGAACGCACTTCGGGCCGATTTTCTCCTCATTCGACTGTACAGGGAGGATACTTCATCCTGTATGCCCATGCATCTCTACCTGCTTTCACCTTCACCAGTCGTCTACAGCCATTGCACAGCGCGTCTTCTCACCTCATTCACGCTCACATTGTGAAGCATGGCTGTGCTGGCTACATAAGCTATCCGCCGAGAAAATTGAGAGTTTCCCTCTTCAATTTCCTGGTTTTTTGATGACTGATATGCCCATGGAGTGAGGCTTGGGGAAAGTTCTTGCCATCTCAGACACGAACTCACTGACCATGACTCAAATGTCTCTCTGGTTCGTTCCCTCCCTCAAGGAAAACGACGAGAAATTGCTTGCTAGCTCTCAACAAAACAGCATGAGTGAATTCTGAGGTATTTCGCGCATGTCTCAAGCAGTCAGACCTTCATCTCTGAACAAACTCAGGCACTTCTGCGGTAGTCATGATGCAAGCCGCCCAGGGCCGGGAAGGCGATGACCTTGCCACTTTCACGATTGGGTGACGCTGACCCAGCTTTCTGCTCTGGAATCTGCTGCCTGATGCCTTGATGCGGCCTGGCTTGGTTGAAGTACTGAACGTAGGCGTTGAGCACGCGGTGGAGCTGCTTCTCATGTAGGATGAGCAGATGATCGAGACACTCTCGACGGACACTCCCCAGAAACCGTTCACAGATGGCATTCGCGCGCGGGGCGAAATAAGGAGTTGTGAGAATCTCGATGCGACTCGTCTGCGCAATCCGAGCGAAGCCCACCCCAAATTTGCCGTCGTTATCACGGATGAGGTACTTCGGCCCCACACCATAGGCGGTGGCTTCCCGCAGCTGTTGTGCGGTCCAGGCATCGGTAGGAGATCGTGTGACACCCACATGGATGACCCTGCGAGAGTGTAATTCGATGATGAAGAAGGCATACAGCGACCGGAAAAGCAAGTCGGTGACCGGGAGAAAGTCGCAGGCCCAGATCTGCTCAGCATGAGTGTGTAAGAAGGTTTTCCAGTTCTGTCCCCGTGGCCTGGCAGGGCGCACCTGTCGCATGTATTTCTGGATCGTGCGTTTGCAGACGCGCAGACCCAGCTTGAGCAATTCGCCCCGGATCCGTTCAGCTCCCCACAGGCGGTTGTCCTTAGCCATGTCCTTGATCAACGCGACGATCTCTGCGGATATCTTTGGTTTGGCAGAAGCTGTCCTGGACTTGTACTTCCAGTACAGCTGAAACCCCTGGCGATGCCACCGCAGAAGCGTCTCGGGCTGAATGATGAAAAGCGCTTGCTTCCAGGTCCGTACTGCTCTTGCCAGAAGGACCAGGAGCATCCGGTCGGACTTCTTGAAGACTGGTCGTTTGACGTGTCGACTGAGGATGATCAATTGCTGTCGGAGGAGGGCGTTTTCTGCCACGAGTTCCGTCTTGCTTCTGGCAAGATCTGTCAGCGTCCCCACCAGGAGAGAGGTGGCGGTGTCCGGTTTGGTCCAGTCTATGAAGCGGTGGTGAAGCGCTTGAAAGCTCATGCTTGTCAACCGCTTGATGAAGGCAAGAATCCCATGCACAGTGTACGTGACCCCTTTTTGAAGATAATGGGATAATCAGATGAATGCATTTTGATTGTACTCTTCATCTGGGGAATCGGCAAGCGGCGAGAGACATGGGAAGGTGCACTCAAAGGCCTGATTGAGCGGGCGGATATGACAAGTAGCCAGCACAGGAGTGGAAGCAGAGGGAGGCGAACCTCCTGCTTGTCCTTACAGGGCAAGCAGGCCCTACAAGCGCGACGCTTCCTGCAGTTCTTCCCAGGAGCGTGATGCGGTGTGCTGTCCTGATCATGGACGTTTGCAGCTGCTCGTTGTCATGAAGTTTCATCGTCCTCCTCCCTGGTAGCTTCACCTTGTCATCTACCAACACGAATGCTTTCGCCGATTGACTTTGTTCTCTATGACAGTACGTCTTGTTCAATGCCACCTCCCAAGCCGGAAGAAGCACGAGGCTTAGAATACAGCCAGATTGAGAAGCACGAACAAGCTGAGACTGAACAGGTCTGCCACGGCGTGGCCGAAGAGATTCCAGCGCAGGCTTCGGGTCCTCCAAGAGACAAGAGCCAGATCCCTCCGGTGAGACAGGCGCCGTTCATGTCGGGCACGTGCTGATCCACCAGGAACAGAACCACGGACTCGTTGTGCAGTTCCAACTGCTTGAGTATTTCCAGGGGTGTTTGGCCCGCATTTGCGTGCAGCACCTGGGATCGATCACCATGCTTTAGACAGAGGTCGCACGAAGCAGCTGTGTATAAAGTGGTCCGAAGGCACTCTACAAGGACATCTAGCCGGACGCAAGGAGGAGCGTAGAAAATCGCTCTCTGAACGGATCAAAACGACCAGTGCACACAGCCTGCCTCCTGTGACTCTTCTTCAGTTTTGGTTCACGGTAGCAACCTCTCTGCCTTTTTTCAACCCCCGATTTGTGCCGGAACCTCGATCGTACCCCACGGTATGGTAGCCCCCACTTTGTGGTAAAACCGGAGCATCAACCGCTTGTGACGCCTCTTGCTTTTCGTGCTATGATTACGCCATCCTGTTCTATCATGGAGAAGTTGGGGGAGCGGTCTGGGACGATAAAAAAAAGGGAAAAGAGGGAAAAAAGGGATGTCACGCTGCGGGAATCGTAAATTACAGGCTGACCGCGCGCGGAATCGCTGGCTGATCGGGATCATCTCGAGATGCACCACGTGGGCCGACAACGGCGTTGGGCAGAGCGGGAATGTGGTCGGGAAGGTTCTCTACCTTGTCGGCAAATATGCCTGCCTGCTGTTTGCCGACCTGGTCAATATCTTCTGGCAGCTCGGTATACAAGCCATGTGGGGCGTTTGCAGGCTCTTCGCGCGCACTAAGGCGAAACCGGACCGCATCCAACACGTGTTTGTCCTCCTGCTAGAAAACCGCTCCTTCGACCACCTGCTGGGTTTCTCTCATTTACAGGGCATCGATGCTCTCACAGGGCAGTCTACCACTCTCGAGGGACTGGACCCGGCCCGCGATTGGAACCTTGACCCGCTTGGAAATAAAGTGACAGTCTCCTCTCCCGCCAACTGGGCAATGCCCCACGATCCCGGGCACGAGTTCAACGATGTCAAGGTGCAGCTCTGCGGGGTCAAGGGGGATTTTCCCCACATCGACAATAGCGGATTCGTGGCGGATTATGCCACGGTCGACCCTGCCAATCCGGGCGAGATCATGAAATGCTACGCCCCAGAGCAAGTCCCGGTGATTATCGCGCTCGCGCGGGAATTTGCCGTGTGCGACCACTGGTTTTCCTCCATGCCAGGCCCGACCTGGCCCAATCGCTTCTTTATTCACGCGGCCTCATCGGCTGGCCTGGACCATAGCCCGTCCACCCAGACGATTGCCAGTTCCATCCTCCTCAACGGCTATACATTTGACAACGGGACGATCTATGACCGGCTCGACGATGAGGGGATAAGCTGGACGATCTACAAGGGCGATCCGTTTCCACAGGCGCTGGCCATTTGCGGCATGGCAGTGCGCCTGGCCGAAGGGCGCTTTCGCCATTTCGAGGACTTCGCTAAGCACGTGAGCCATCCCAACTACTCCACGTCCTATGCCTTTCTCGAGCCGGACTACCACAGCATGGCGGACTTTGTGTGCGGCAATTCGCAGCATCCCAAAGATGATGTCACACGCGGCGAGGCGCTTCTGAAGCATGTTTACGAAGCCATTCGGAACTCACCCCACTGGGAGAGCAGCGTGCTCATCATCACCTACGATGAGCACGGGGGATTTTATGACCACGTCCCCCCGCCGCAGACTGTCGCTCCGGGTGATAAGCCGACCGACCCGGAAAACAGCCGCTTTGCCTTCGATTTCACGCAGTTGGGTGTGCGCGTGCCTGCCATCATCGTCTCGCCGCTCATTCCCAGGGGCACCATCGACCATACCGTCTACGATCACACCTCGGCGCTCGCCACGCTCGAGGAGATTTTTGGCGTGCTCCCACTGACGGAGCGCGACAAGCACGCGCATCCGCTCAACCACCTCTTCTCGCTCACCACGCCGAGAACGGATGCGCCTCTCACGCTGCCTGAGCCGGCCGCATCCGGGATAGAGTGCGGAGGCGAGACGGAAGAAAGCCTTGCGGCGAGGCAGGTGGCGGAACACCCTGCCAAAGCAGCGGCGCCCCCGGACCCATCCATGCAAGGGTTCCTGCATGTCGCCTTCTTACGAGACATGCAAACAGCTCCTGCGGAGGAGAGAGCGCAAAAGGCCGCGCAATTTCGGAACATTCAGACCCGTCACCATGCGAAGCAACACCTGGCGGAAGTACGCCAGAGGGTTGAGCCTTGAAACGGGATTGCGCCGAGGAGTCCATGGTGTTGAAAAGGTGAGCAACAAAGACCGTTCGTTTGTTGTATATGTCGTGTTTCTCAGTACACTTTCTCATGGCTCTCTCGATCTCCGCAAATGGTGTTGTTTTGACGTTGACTCCTTGCTCCAGCCTTATGTCGGGGGGTGTGCTGGCTCCTTAGCACGTCCGTTCTGAGAAAAGCATGGATTTTGCGAACAGATGTGCCAAGGAGCCAGCACAGTCTCTCCCTGTGCGCCCTTGGTGCGAAATCAAAAGCCGGCGGCGAGCGCCGAAACGGATCAACACCCAGGGCTTCGCCTGTTCCAACCGAGAGTGTCCGTACTTTGGAATCACAGACGCTGACGTTCATGCGTCTTTTTGGGGATGGCAAGCATGGTCAAGCTGAGCGTATCCAGAGGTTTCGAGGTCCTGCCTGCCGTACCACGTTCACTGCCCGGCGTCACACTCCCTTCTATCGTCTGAAACCCCCCTCACACCAAGTCGCAGTGGTGCTTACTGCGCGAGCCTGTGGGTTGGATCCTTCCGAAGCTCCATGTATTTTCGGCTACAGGCAAGCCACGATCACGAGCCTTTCTGTCGCGTGCGGGCTCGCACGCGCAAACCCTGCACGAGCGCTTCTTCTGCCATCTCCAACTCCCACACCTCCAGTTGGACGAACTGCGCACCAGGCTACGCAGCTATAAGCAGGTGCTGTGGCTGTGGCTGGCCATCGATCCCCTTACGAAGCTTCTTCACGTGCTCTATCTCGGTCCCCGCACGCAGAACATGGCGCAGAGAGTTATCCACTCCCTGCGCCAGCTCTTGGCCGCCTTTCTGTCTCCCGCTCTTCACCAGTAATGGCCTCAATATGTATTTCTATGCGCCTCTCAGCCCATTTTGGACAGTGGCTTGAGGGGGGGGAGCCGAGGGCGAAAAGTGCGCCAGTGGCAAGGAGCGGCTGGGCTGATAGACGGTCAGGTGAAGAAAAGCTACCGGCGACGCAAGTTGGTGCGGGCCACGCACGTGATGCGCTTTGGGACAGGCGCTACTCTCAAAGTCGCGGGGCCCCGAACTGGGTCTTTCTGGACGGCTGAATACCGCTTGTATTGAACGAGTGCATCTGACCATCCGTCAGGGGGTAGCAGCGCTGGCGCGTCGCACCTGGGCCACGGCGAAGCTCGCTCCACAACTCCTGGTCCATCTGGAATGGTGGCGGGCTTCCTATCACTTTGTGCGTCCCCATGCATCGCTCCGAGTGGCCCTCGTGTAGCCACGAGAACGATGTGGCAAGCTACTAGCGCAACGAGACCTCCAGCGTACCAAAGCTCTGGCAGCGGGAAGAACGAACCGAAGATGGACAGCGCGGGAAGTGCTTTGTTATCCCTTGCTACCAGTGCCACACTTCACACGTTGAACGTGAATGAAGTGTGGAGGCGCCACGTGAAATGACAGGAGGCGGCATGATGAAG
>MNIY01000007.1 GCA_001919995.1 Ktedonobacter sp. 13_1_20CM_4_53_11 | reverse complement strand
GACATGACTGATTTTGCCTTCGTGAAATTGATTCTGCGCAAGCTCATGCGTCGTAAACGGGAGGTTTATGGGGGTCGAGGTTTGCAGGCGCTCGATCCTATCATGTAGAAACTGTTCGGGCTCCCTGCCGCTTCTGGGGGCTGTCACAGCAAGCGCTGCATAATCCTGATCCCTCAAGGTGATTTGGTATGTCACCTACCTCTTCCTGCGGATGAAAGGCCCCTTTGTTCCAGTATACCATTTCAAATGGTTATGACTGGAGGTAGCACCCTGTCATGTAGAGAGATGACAACGCTGAAGCCAGTATATGAAACGATATCAACGTGTAGGCCTCCGATTCCTCCTTGGAGCAAACTATGCTATACTATGGCTAAGGAGGATAAGACGATGGCACAACAATTGGAGCCGGTCACATTTGATGAGTTCCTCTCGAATGCAGCTTCGATTTTTGCACAGATTGAACGAGAAGGGAAAGGCGTTGTTGTAGAGCACGATGGGGCTCTTTTTTCTGTCGAGATGAAGCAACCAAGAACAAAAAAGAGAGGCCGGGGAATTACATCGCAGGACAGCCTCCTTCATATCATCGGTATTGGAGCTTCTCAAGGGCCAACAGATACATCTACGAACAAGCACCGGTATCTAGCCGATGCAGCCGGCGATCTCCATGATGTATGAGACGCCTTTTTGTTGATACCTCAGCCTACTTTGCGCTCACCGATCAAAGAGATGAGAATCATGAAGCAGCGGTCCGTTTCATCCATCAGCTTATCAGAGAACGCGCAGAGCTACTCACTACCAACTACATTGTTGCAGAAACGCATACACTCCTTCTCAACCGTATCGGATACGCAACAGCACTCAGGGTTCTGGAGGAACTCTACAAGAGCCAGACGAGGATCTACCGCGTCAGGGAGGCTGAAGAAATAAAAGCGCTCGCGATTATCAGAAGGTATACAGATAAAGAATTTTCGCTGGTGGATGCCATCAGCTTTGCGACGATGGAACGCTTCCATTTGACCGAGGCATTTGCTTTTGATCACCATTTTGCTCAGTACGGACTCTCACTCTTGCCTGTGATGAGGAGCAGAGGGTGACATTTCTGCTAGGATATCTCCGGTAGTTGTAAACTTGCCGCAAGCTCATTATATATACGTGAGGATGGGTATTAAAAAAATGAACGAATGGCTGTACCTGCTCACTTGCAGACCGCAGGACACTTTGCACAGAGGGAGGGCATGATGAACCAGCATCTGTCTCCTGCCGTATCGCCTCATGCTCCGCGCCTGGCAGACCTGCTGATCCGTGCAGCCGCTATTTACTCCATGGCCCAAGATCGCGCGGTCTACCGGGCTATCGCCATCCGTGATGAATGGATCGTGGCGGTTTCTCAGGACCCCCATGGCCTGGATGGGTTGATCGGCGCCGATACCCACGTACTCGATGCCCCGGATTTGACCATCCTGCCGGCTTTCGAAGACACCCATAACCATCTCATGTTTGCGGCGCAGAATATGAGCCTGGTTCCTGTTGACCGGGCTCATACCCTTGCCGAATTCATCGACCTGATCAGACAGCGCGCTGCCCAGACTCCTCCAGGCGACTGGATCCAGACCTCTGCTGCCTGGCATGAGGTCAACCTGGCAGAGGGACGCCTGCCAACCGCGCCTGAACTCGATGAGGCGACACGCGAACATCCGGTGGTGGTCAGGCGTGGTGGACATGTGGCAGTCGCCAACTCCCTGGCACTCACACTGGGGGGCATCACGCGTGACACACCCGACCCTCAGGGAGGCACGATCGTGCGCTTCCCCGATGGTACCCCGACCGGCGTCCTCATTGAGGCCCCGGCTTACGCACCCATCACAGCACTGGTACCTGCCAGTACATTTGAACAGATGGTTGAGGGCTTGAAACGGGTATGCTAGGAGTACAACTCGTACGGCATCGGGACCGTCCGTGACCCGATGGTGATGCGTGATCAGATGCCTGTGTACCAGACACTCTGGGAACAAGGTGAGTTGACCGTACGCAGCAGACTTATGTTCTCGCCAATGGCCGCCACGCCTGCAGAGAGGATGGCCATCATTGAGGGTTTTGGTGTGCGCAGTGGCTTTGGGGACGATCAGCTCAAGCTTTGGGGACTCAAGTTTGTCCTGGATGGCGGAGCCGAAGGAGGTGCCCTCGATGAGCCTTATGTGAACAATCCTGGCTACCGGGGGCACTTGCTCTGGAACCCTGACGATCTGCTCACCCTGGCCAACTTCGCCGTACGTCGGGGTTGGAAGATTGGCACGCATGCGATCGGTGATCGTGCTGTGCGCACCTTGCTGGATGTGTACGAGCAGGTCATCAAGGAGAATCCTGGCCTCAAACCCGGCACACTTGTGCTTGAGCATGGTTTCCTGGCCGATGCCACACAACGCGCGCGAGCCATTCGGCTTGGTATCCCAGTTACAATCCAGCATCCGCTCCTGTACACACTGGCTTCGGTGCTTCTGGAGAGCTGGGGCCAGGAGCGCACTCGTGAGATCATGCCTGTCCGAGCCTGGCTAGAAGAAGGGGCCTCGCTCTCCGCAGGCACTGACCACCCGGTCAGCTCGTTCAACCCGCTGCTTTCGCTATGGGGCATGGTGACCAGGGGCACGTTGAAAGCCGGCATTCAGGGATCCGAGTATGCCATCGACCAATATACTGCTGTGCATCTATACACCCTTGCTGGTGCCCAGCTCAACGGCGAGAGCCATCGACGTGGCACACTCGAGCCGCGCAGGCTCGCTGACCTGGTGGCTTTCCGGTCGAACCCTATCACCTGTCCGATCGACGACCTGCCGTCGCTGCAACCCATCTTCACGATGGTGGGAGGTCGAGCAGTCTACGATCCCGAGGCCATGCTTGGCAAGCCGAGCTAAAGCACGTCTTTCTCGGTGCAGATCGATGCTGCTCCTCATGTGGTCTTAGCAAGAAAAATCGGGCTGCGCAATGGTTCATCCCTAACGGGCAGAGCATATCTTGCAGAGTCACCGCAGCGGCGCTACTCTTGTTCAAGGTTCTCTTTCATCCAGGCGGCGAGCGCGTCATCCAGCGCCTGCAAGGCGCTCTCGAGGGTGGCATACACCATGCGCCCTTCCCATATCATCCCTCCGCTGTCCAGGGCGCGGATGAAGGAGCGATGAGCGTCGTCGTAGCCGATTTCGATCCAGCCATGCATCTTGACCCACGCAGTCAGGTGTGGGAACGCCTCGTCCACAGAGCGGTTCATGAGCTATTCTCCTTGCGTGTCGTGAATTTCGCGCAATAGCGACAGCGTCCCAGCACTGCTTCGCTTCACAGAAGTGGCCATCTGGGATGTACTTTAGTTTACCTGGGTCTCTCGCTGGCTTACCAGAGTTCAAAGAACTGCTCGGTACCCAGCGTGGGTATAAGCGCACGGGCCAACTCTGTCACGGGTCCTGTCTGCCCCAGTTCCAACCAGTCGTCGATACCTCCCAAAGAGGACATCCGCTCTGAGCCGAACCGTCGCTGCTTCGGATCCAGGAGGGTGAAGCGTAGCACCGGCGTGAAGCGGGCGTGGCGCTCCTCCAGGGCCCGCAATTCCTCGGCGAGGCCCGGTCTCGACAGGCCGGGGATGTGCAGTTCGCTGACCAGCGCGTTGTAATCGGGGCCGACTTGTTCGTAGACCTCGATCCTGTTGCCCTTGACGGCCACCCGGTACCGGCGCGCCTCAGGGTGCTGCTGCACCGCCGCCTCGACGGCCGCCACCTCCTCTGGCTGGATCAGTGCAGGGCGGTCTTTGGCCAGGGAGACCACGCCGTTGACGCTCTCGCTGATCGTGAAGCCGGGGGGAAGCTCCGTGACCGGTTCGCCTTGACCCTGACCCGGGCGACCAAAGTAATAGCGTGGCTTGCCGGTCCTGGTCTGCCCGCGGTACAGTATGTAGGTCACTCCTTTGCGATTGGTATAGCTGACCGGCATCTTGATCCTCCCGTTCCTTCCCTCAACACGGTATTTATGCCTGTGCTGGCTACTTCCTTCGTCAGTCCCTGAAAAGCTCTTCAATTTGGTCACATGGCTCCCTGAGACTTTCATGCTTTTCTCTGCCTTGCAGAGGCATCCCGCTTGGGACATCTGTTCACAAAATCGGAGGGCTAAGCCAGTACAATGGCTCTCATCTGCCATCTTGCTTTTACGAAAAGATGCACGTGTCAGGAAACTCAAGAACAGGCAAGCTCATGCTCAATGAACATACATGCATCTACACATCAACCAAACAGAGAGGTAACATATTTTCTTCGTCTGTGGAAGGAAAGGCAAAAACACCCTCTCACCTTGACACGACCATTCTGTTCCGCCGATTGAGCTTCATCAGTCCCTTGTAAACGCACTTGCCAGGGTTTATGCTGCTCTTTGATAGTCATGGTGTAAGCCACCTAACACGGGAAGAGAGATCACCTGGTTCGGCTGGTTCGGTGGCGGAGTAGAAAGCGCTGACGAGTCTGGTATCTTCTGCTGAAGCCCCTGGTGGGGGCGAGCTTGATTAAAGTACAGGACATAGCTCCTGAGAAGCTGGGCGAGTTGCTTCTCATGGAAGAT
The DNA here is from genome assembly GCA_001919995.1 of Ktedonobacter sp. 13_1_20CM_4_53_11. The sequence goes on along the minus strand of MNIY01000007.1, from coordinate 5,321 downwards.
CAGAAAGTGGTCCAAACATTCTCGTCTCACGCTCCCCAGAAAGCGTTCACACACGGCATTCGCTTGTGGAGTCCGGTACGGCGTTCGAAGCATTTTGATGCCACTTGTTGCTGCTACTCGTGCAAAATGTTGCCCGAATTTGCGATCATTATCCCGGATCAGATATGTGGGCGTTTGCCCATATGGAGTAGCCTCCCGCAGTTGTTGCGCGACCCAGGGATCGGTGGGAGAGCGCGTCACATTGACATGAATGACTTTCCGTGACTTCAGTTCGATGATGAAAAAGGCAAACAGCGGACGAAAGAAGAGATCAGTGACCTGCAAGAAATCACAGGCCCACACCTCTGCCGCATGATTGCGCAGGAATGTTTTCCAGGTCTGCCCACCGGCTCGTTTTGGGCGAACCTGCTTCATATACTTCTGAATGCTCCGTTTACTCACTCGAATATCCAGCTTAAGGAGTTCCCCACGGATGCGCTCAGCTCCCCAAAGTCGGTTGTTTGCTGCCATCTCCTGGATCAACGTGATTGTTTGGCACGAGAGCCGAGGCTTGCTTGAGCGTGCTTTCGATCTGTGCTTCCAGAACAAGCGGAAGAGCTCACGATGCCAACGCAGAAGCGTCTCTGGCTGGACGAGGAAAAGCACTTGTTTCCAGGTCCGAACCATCCTGGCGAGAACCACCAGGAGAAACCGATCGGTCTTCAGATAGACGGGGTGTTTGACCTGTCGACCGAGGATGATCAGTTGGTGCCGTAACAGGGCGTTTTCCGCAAGGAGTTCGGATTTTCCTCTCGTCATGTCGGCAAGCGTGCCCAGCACAAGGGAAGTCGTCGATGGTTTGATCCAACGAGAAAAATATGCTTGGAGCGTGCGACAGCTGGAACGGATTCGTTGCTTGAATAAAGTGAATACACAACCCACGAAATTGAACCTCTCCTTCGTGAAAATAGGCACCTAGCCAGAAAGTACGAGTAGCATGGACGTTGTTTATTGTACTCGCATCTCAGGTGCTTAGGCAAGAAGGCCTGTTCTATCGCGTGCAATATGCCAATTTCCTGAACAGATGTCCCAAGTAGCCAGCACAGGGGAAGTCGTCAAAACCGCCGTTCCTATCCGGTTCGACCCCTTCGACATCAGTACGGCCTACGCGCAGGTCCAGGGCCAGTGGGTCACCTGTCGCTCGTCGTATGTGGGCCTCTCTGGGCACACGGAGCGCGAACTCTTCCTTGCTACGCAAGAACTGCGGCAAAGCGCGAAGCGCGATGGAGTCCGTGCTGAGCTGTCGGCAGCCAGGCTTGCCGACCTTATGAGCAACGCGGGAGCCCATGAGGAACTGCTCCGTCAGCGGTGGAAGGATTTGGAAGGGAAAAAGGTGCATGCCCTCATTGCCGGTCAATCCGGGCACCCACTGACAACTGTCACAAATATTTGGCCCATTGTCGCACATATTTGGCAGTGACCGCTGTAGTAAACACAGCGGTGGATTAGCCCTCCAGGTCGTAAGCGGTGGGATGGCGCGGCTGGTAGATCGACAGCTCAGAGCCGCTCGGCAGCTTCAGCGAGGCGAGCACCCCCCAACCCTGGCGGCTCGGCGGGTGGGAGATGGTGACGCCCCTGGCGGTCAGGTCCGCCAGCGTCTTGTCGAGGTCGTCACACATCAAGTAGAACTCGTGCTTGCCCGGCCCATCTGTGGGATGCACGGCGATCTCGGCTGGCGGCAGCTGGAAGATCAGCCAGCCATCTCCGGCGTCGACCCCTGCAAATCCGAGCACGTCACGGATGAAGACCCGATCAGCCTCCGCATCGGTGCTATAGAGAATGATGTGCGCTCCGTTGATCATGTTTCCTTTTCCCTCTCCTGGTCATCGACCGTTTCGTTTCGTTCTGCTCTGTCCTCCTCTTCGCCCATCAGGACAACATCCTCGTATTGGTGAGAGTCCCGACGTCGAAGGAGTTGACCTGCCGTCGGCACTAGCCGTGATAGTCATCCCTCGCGCGCGCCCGTGTTCAGAGATCCCCTTCTCTCCCGAGACATCCTACTGCTTGCACCTCACGTTTGCAAGAGAAGGCTACGCTCCTATCGCATCCCTTGTATCGATGTGGTGAGGAGCTCTCTTTAGGACAATCCAAATAACTGCGCTAACAAGGGAAGGTGTTTCCAAGTAACTTTGATCACAATCCAAATAACTATGAGATCCTCCAATGTATTGCTACCTTCCGATTGTACTCTAGTGTCAAAGTCATCTGCAAGGAGAAGTGGAGCATTGGTGACCTGCTCTTAAAAAGCTCATTTTCTGAACGGATGGTCGAAGTAGCCAGCACCTAGGCCATCTCAAGTGCATTTATCGAAGCAACCGTGAATGAAGTGATCAGTAAGCGCTTTGTGAAAAAGCAACAAATGCGCTGAACAAAAGTAGGAGCACATAATTTACTTCAAGTGCGAACTCAGGTATTAATGATGACTTCTATCTATACGTTATGGATGTAGTTCATCAAGCGTGACGATACGGCTCATTTGATATGCTCGTGTAGCCGCAATCCCTATTTTAAGAGCCGCCAGCGCATCTGTACCCCCAACTGATGGCGGCTTGCCTGTCCGTAAACAGTCGGCAAAGTGCTGTATTTGAGCACGGTAGGCATCGCCGAAGCGTTCCAGCAAGTACGGCACGGTATCGTGTTGAGCACCATTGCGTGTGAGCAAGACCACGGGTGTATACTGATGAGTGCCAATCGTGACGGCACCCTCAGAGCCAAGCACTTCGGTGCGAATATCATAGCCATAGAAGGCGTTGCGGCTCACTTCCACGTTGCCCAGCGCGCCACTTGCGAAGCGCAGATTCACCACGGCGTTATCGATATCGCCGAGCGGCTTCAGCTGCTCGCATACCAGCAGCGTTCCCTCCGCTGATACCCGTTCGACCTCGCTACCCATCAGCCAGCGTGCGAGATCGAAATCGTGAATCGCCATATCAAGAATCAAGCCACCACTCTGGGAGGGGTCGGCATAGTCCGGTCGTGGGCAGAACGGATCGCGTCCGACAGACTTAAAGGTAACAGGACGCCCAATGTTTCCGGCATCGATCAATGCTTTTGCCTTCTTATATGCTCCATCAAAACGGCGCATGAAACCGACCTGGAGCGGTATTTGCGTCTCAGCGACAACATCGAGCACGCGATGGGTCGCGTCAAGCGTCAAGGCCAGCGGTTTTTCGCAAAAAATAGCCTTGCCCGCCCTGGCCGCGGCTACGACCAGTTCAGCGTGTGTCTGAGTGGGTGTGGCGATCACCACTGCCTGCAATTCAGGAAGGGAGAGCAGTTCGTGTGCGGAGGCTGTGGCGTGTGGCACGTTGAACTCACGAGCCGTGCTGGTTCTCAGCTGTTCAGCGGTCTCTGCCACCGCATAAAGCTGCACTCCCGCGACCTGCGTCATCAGTGTGTGTGCATACAACTGGCCCATACGGCCCAGTCCAATAACTCCAATCTTAAGCGGGGCAAACATAGGTGCAGACATCCTTTCTTCTCTGTTGACACGCCTACGGCGGAAACCATGATGAGGGCACCGCCCTCTGTTTAGCTCGTCACCGAGCGCACGTTCCCCCCACTGATATTCAATATCGTTCCATTGCAGTAGGCCGCCGTTGCCAGATAGAGTACGGCTTCTGCCACCTCTTCAGGCTCCCCCAACCTGCCCAGCGGAACACCGCGCCGTTGCAATTCGAGCTTCTCCGCCGTCTTGCTATCCGTCCCGAATTCTCGTGCGTACCCCTCCATCAGCCTTTCCACCAGCGGCGTCCGCGTCATGCCCGGGGCGACCGCGCTGACCAGAATGCCATCGGAGGGCAATTCCCTGGCGAGCATCTTGACCAGGCTATGCACCGCGGCCTTTGCCTGAGCATAGGGACCCAATCCCGCGTCAGGTTGCAGACCCTGATCCGACCCGGTAAAGATGATCGAGCCCCCTCCCTGCTGCTTCATCAGGGGAATCGCTGCCTGGCAGGCGTACACGTGGGTAAAGAAGTTGAGCGCGAATCCGTGTTGCCAGTGTTCTGCTGTGAGCTCCTCAAACCGCTGCGCAATGAGGAAGCCAACGTTGGCCACCAGGATATCGATGCGATTCCCGAAAGCGGAGAGGACCTCTGCGATACCGGATTTGACCCCCTGTTCGGTACTCAAGTCTGCCACCGCTGTACTCACGCTGATCGGTGGTGTTCGCTTCCCACGCAATTCATTCGCCAGGCGAGAAAGCCCTTCCTCGTTGAGATCAAGCAACGCGAGGTGGGTGCCCGCCCCGGCAAATGCCCGTGCGATCGCCGAGCCGATGCCACCGGCTGCACCAGTGATGCACACCACCTTTCCCGTCAGTTCCTTCGTCGTCATTGCTCTGCTCCTTCGCTTGTTCTGAAAGACACTTTATAGGTCATAATAGGTCCATCCATGCACGCAACGCTCAAGCTAGTTCATCGAGAGGTTGATACCGACATAACGGTATTCCTTTCCTGGAGATGCAGCCGTCAATCCAGGTTGCGGAATTGAGCCACGGTGGTCTCGAATGAGCGCTTGGCTTCTTCCTCAAGGGAGAGGCGACGATACTCCCGCGAGATAATCTCGACGGCGTAAGGCCCCCGGTATCCCGCCTCGCGAATGGCCGAGAGAAAAGCCGGTATGTCGAGGGCACCTTCGCCACACAGGCGGCGATGGAAGCGCGTGTCGTCCCACAGCGTTCCAACCACATCTCTGTCGGCATCATCGAGCTCGACCGCCTTGATACATTGCTGAGGAATCTTCGCCACTTCGGAGTAATCAATTCCTCCGCGTGCCATGTGCCAAATATCTAGATAGAGACCCCCGTTTGGTTGCGGATCCGTGCTGACGAGTTCCAATGCCGTGGAAAGGGTTCGGATGTTGCTGAACGGCATGATTTCGAGCGCAATCGAGGTCCCGTATGTCGCCGCTTCTCGTGAGAGTGCCGCAAAGGACTCAATCATTCTCGGCATATCGAGAGCCACGTCATCGAGCAGGGGTTCCTCAATGCTTGGCGCTATTTTTATACAGCGTGCCGAAAGCGCCTCAGCCGCCTCAAGCAAGTCTTTGCGAACCATGTCGGATTCGGCCCGGGCCCGCCCCTGGGCGTACCAATCGGACAGAAATTCGAGTTCAATATGGTGCATGCCGTTGGCGTCCAGAATTCGTCTCATCTCCGAGAGGCCAAGACGGTTCGAAACCGCCATAAGGTCGGCATGCAGCAAACCCAGGCCACGATAACCCGCTCTGGCAGCAACCTCGACCCGCTTTTCGAAAGGAAACGGACTGATTTCGTTTGG
>MNIY01000186.1 GCA_001919995.1 Ktedonobacter sp. 13_1_20CM_4_53_11 | reverse complement strand
CATGGGAGGGGTGATTGGACTGGGCATCGTGGGCCTGCTCATCACCTTTCTGCCCACCGTCTATTCGATTTACTCGCAGCGAGAGGAAGTGGTGACGCGGGTGGCTTTTCGCTTTGGCTCACCTCCATCAGGCGTCAAGGTGCTTGCACAGGCGTACCGGTTAGGCCTGGCTCAGGAACTGGACCAGTTCTGGCGCACCTGGGAGGATTGGTTCACAGATTTGGCTGAGACGCATATCTCGAACAGTGAAGTGATCTTTTATCGTTCTTCTCAGCCTGGCACCTCGTGGATTACTACTGCGGGTGCTATCCTCGATGCGAGCGCGTTATATTCCTCCACGGTGGATCGGGGGGATGTTCCCTGGTTGAATCTTTGCTTCCAGGTCGGTAGTCGTACGCTTTCGGACATTGCAACTGATGTAGGTATACCCCCAGGCTCAGCCCTTGCTCCAGGCGTTTCGATGCATGTGACGCGTGCCGAATATGATGCCGCGTGTGAGCAGTTGAGTAGCGCCGGAGTGCGGCTCAAAGCGGATCGAGAGGAAAGCTGGCGCGCTTTTGTGAGTATGCGCAGCCAATATGATCTCGCACTTATTGCGTTAGCGAAACTCGTGTATGCGCCTGAAGCCCCCTGGTCCTCTGATCGAAAGCTTGGGCTGACTGCCCGAGATCTGATCAGGTAAGACTCCCGTAGTTTGGCTACCTTGACATGCGTTCAGAGGTAGTGGCTAGACTTTCCACAGCCATGCTCTGTGCTCGCCAAATGCAAAAATCGTACGCGCACCCCGTCCTCACCAAGCGAATCACCCCATCAGGATTTCTGCCAAATAGGGCTCATCCTCATATTAAGTGAGCCTGCTTGCTAGAAAATGCAGACTCAGCCTAGCGAGATGGCCTCTCGCTCATCCGTGAAGGCGTTTTCCTGTCGATGCTGTTCTGGCCTGAAATCGAAGCAAGCGATTTCACTTAATGTGGGGATGAGCCGTTATGGTATTTCTAACAACTACGGCAAAGCCTCGTCTCTTCAAGCCCAATAGGGTAGACTTGGCTTGAGGAAATGCGTTCAGAGTAATGAAGGGAGAAGTCTTTTGAGCGAAATCGACACCACTGGCGATCATTGGAACGAGGACAATTCAGCTCACTTTCTTGAACTCGGTGAGCTTTTTGTTCCGGGACGTGCAGAACAACTGACGACCATTGTGGATCTCCTGCCTGCCCACCCCTCTGAGATCTTCACCGTCGTTGAATTGGGGGCAGGCGCAGGGCATCTGGCTCAGGCCGTTCTCGAGAAGTTCCCCGGCTGCCACTATCTTGCTCTTGATGGATCGGAAAGGATGCGTGAGCACCTCGCGCGCAAATTGGACTCCTTCCGTGACCGTTTGGAAATCCTCCCCTTTGAGTTAGCTGAGCAGGCGTGGCGTCAGACATTACCTTCTCCGTTGCGCTGTGTCCTGTCATCACTTTGTGTTCACCATCTCACTGGCCCGCAGAAGCGCCAACTCTTCATCGAGATAGCACAGCGTCTGGAAACAGGAGGAGCTCTCCTGCTCGCTGATCTCGTTGAGCCTCCGACCCAGCGGGTCGCCCAACTCTTTGCTCGCCAATATGATGAAATGGTACGTGAGCAAAGCCTGGCCCAACGTGGGAATCTGAGCGGGTACGAGCAATTCTGCGAGATGAAATGGAATTACTTCATCCATGACTATGGATCTGCGAATCCTGATCCCATCGATCATCCATCGCCACTTAGTGAACAAGTATGCTGGCTGGGCGAAGGCGGTTTCTCCACGGCCTCCTGCTTCTGGATGAGAGCGGGGCATGCGATCTTTGGAGGATACAAGTAGGCAAGCAGATCGGTGGGATAGGAACAGCGCCAGTGGCAACGCTGCATGTGATCTTCGATGGCAGAGTTTCTTTGGCAATCGTAGGTAAAGCGAGCAAGCTTCACCAAAAGTGACACTGTTCCCACGGGATGCGCAACGAGATGTACCTATCAAATGAAGTGACTCAAGACCTTTCTTCGTCGCATTCGTGTTTCTGCGATGAAAAGGATTTTCTGCGAAATCGCCAGCAAGAAAGTGATAGGACCGAAAGTGCTTGTGAAGCCGATTCACACACTATTGCCTTCTTGCTGCGATCTCGTTGCGCATCCGGTGGGTGATGTGCCTTCAAAAAATGCATCAGGCTCGCTCACAAGATGTCTCTGTTGTTGCCGGATAAAACGTGTATCTTTAAGTGACAATCTTTCGGTTATGAACGAAATATCGAGAATGGTGTTACGATGGATACCGGCAATTCTGCCCATAAAGGCCCCACCGCGGTCAAAACGGTTTTCATCGTTGAGGACGACGAGGCCATTGGGACGCTTCTTGTTCAAGTGATCGAGCAGGAAACATCCTATCAGGCAGTGCTCGCCCCTGATGGGTTTCAGGCATTGAAGATGCTACGAACAGTGAAACCGGATGTGCTGATCCTGGATTATGGCCTTCCTGACATGAATGGTCTCGAGTTCTACGATACCATCCATGCAGTCAAATCATTGAAACATCTCCCCGTGCTGATAATCAGCGCCGAAACGGCACGTATTCAAAAAGAAGTCAAAGCGCGTCACCTCCCGCAGTTGCAGAAGCCATTTGAGCTCACTATCTTGCTTGAAGCTATTGAACGACTTTTCTCCCGGCCTTAGGTGATGTGTCGCTTGACCGGGTTTGTTTGCAGGCACGGAGACGAAAGGGAAGCATTCCCTGTTGTGATTTGCCACGATACTTGTCCTCTGAGGACGCTATATGGTTCAAAAGGGAGTTGGACACCTTATGGTAAACATGGATAAAGTTGGTCCATTCAGGTGAGAAGTGCCTTTATATAGCAGAGCTAAAAGATCTGGAGGAGTGGGAGAATCAGTTCATGTGACAACACGTTGGATGGTCTTGGAGCGAGACCACGCTTTTTTAACCAGAACGTGTCCCTTGTGACGCATTTCTGATACCGCCGGTTCAGAAAAGAGCAACATGTTTGGTGATCTGACCTTCTGGATTTCCAGGATTTCACCTCAGGATACGTGTGCTTTGCCAGGATGAGATTCCGGCGTCGCCATATTAAGTTGCCACTTTTTGAGCGTGATTGGTAGAGCTTTAAAAGCGGGCTTTGCCAGATCTCCGGCGAGGCTTCGCCAACCTTCTTGGCAAAGCACATTCTCCTGGCGCATCAAGCGCGCCGGCCCACCCCTCGCGGGAAGAATTCGCCCACGGGGAGAAGCAGGCCTACGAGCGAGAGTACGATAAACACGATCTGGTGGACATGCTCTTGGCCGGGAGGCAATCCGCCCAGAAGGTGCGCTATCCAGAAGATGGGATAGTACCAGAGGGTAAACCAGGCCCAGCGTTCACGGCGTCTGTAGGCGATCACGGTTATCATGACACCGAATAAACCCATCCCAATCGAGGCCACGCCGATCGCTTGTAGGGACGATCGCTCACTCGAAGCGGGCCACGCAGTGGCGATCAGTCCGAAGACGAGGATGGCGACTCCGGTGATGGCGAGCAAGACCCATGCGATCTTGAAGAGGACGCGTTCTCTCTTTATCATTGTGGCGAACCCGACTTCCCGATCTGGATATCTTGATAGGCTATTGCACTGCGTGGTGATCCACTCTAATCCATGGTGATTATACCGCAGTGTATGTGTAATGTGCCACGATCCTTGTCAATTTTGGGCAATTTATGGTTCGCAAGGTTGATCGGACGCTTTCTGGTACCAAAGTGAAGCTTGGACCATCCAGGCGAAAAGCGCCTTTACACGGCAGGGCTAAAAAGCTCGGGACCGTCTCTCTGTGGCAGAAGTGGGACCGTCATTTGGACTTCCTTGTTGCCAAATATGCTTTTATACCATAATGTGTCCGGTTCGACGCCTATCTGCGAGCATCAGTCCAAGAAACAAAAGCATTTTGTTCTCTTGTGAAGACTGGTGAGCAGCTCTGGACCAAAGGACAGGTTATCGTTCCCAAATGGGACCAAAGACGCGGATATGCGTCAAAACGCCGGATTCTCTCCTTCTGCTCGGTTGCTATGAGGCAAGGAAAGAAGCCAGTCACTGGATAATTTATGAGTCAGGCAAGAGGACGAGAATTGAGACAAATCACACCTGTGCATGTGAGCAGGACTGAAACGCAGGACATAACTCGCTCGTGATGAGAGCAAGACATAAAGCAATGACACTCTTCAGTAAGCATGGAAACCCACTATCACACCCTCGGCTCTCCCTCAGAGCCTTCAGAGGCTACGGAAGGATAGGCCTCCGTTTCTTGCAGCATGCTTACCCCATAATGCATTCCTCTCTTAGCCATTTATGCCAGGCCTTTTTTCCTCTGTCATGAAACATCTCACCTACACCGTTCGTTTCACGCTATAGGATGTTATTTCGGTGTCAACCGAAGAAATGAGATGGGTGCATTCGTGAGAGAGGAGAAGTTAGAAACAGCATCGATATGTCGTCCGTATCATATTACAAAGAGATATTTCGTTCATTACCGAATTAGATGAGGCTAACGTGAGGGCAGGGAGAGGTGACGATAGAGGCGCTACCTGAAAGAATTCAGAAATCTTTCAGGACAGCTGCTTCTGGTATTGACGATCCAGCACTCGTAGCAAGTCTAGAAAAGCCTGGACGAGCAGATGGTTCGACAATCGATAGTAGACAGCAGTTCCCTGTTTGCGAGTCGTAACTAGATGGAGATCGGCAAGCAGGCGCAGATGCTCCGAGGTGGTAGCGCTGCTCAAGCCCAGTACTTCAGCAATTTCTCCTGAACGTCGCTCGTAGGGAACGGATGGGTATTTTTCGTTCGGCTCCGCAAGCAGTTCCAGAATGTAGCGGCGACTCGTGTCACAAACTGTGGAAAGGAATTGATCCACAAAGGCATCGAGTTCTGGTGGCCGATGAGAGATGCGGGAATGAGGTCGGCTCAACCTCGCGGTTGCCGTCTTCTTCCGAGGCATTGCTAATCATGCTCCCTTCTTTAAGTATGGGGAGAACCTTCAGGCAGGAGAAAGCAAAAGCTCTCCCCTGTTCTATATCTTATAACCGCTTATCATGTCTTATGATAACATGTTAAGGTGAAAGGGTGAGGCCCGTATGCCATCCTATCTCACGACATCAGATGTGGCTACACGTCTTGGCGTCAGTCTCGATACCGTTCGTCGCTGGTTGCGCAGCGGAGAATTGAAAGGTACTCCTTTTGGCCGTGCGGGCTACCGCATTGACGACGCGGATTTCCAGGCCTTTCTTCATCAACGTCGGCGGCAACCTCAGGAGCTCTCTACCTCCTCCCCAGAACAATATTCTCTCTCGAACGCGGCTTTAGAAGAATTGATGAACGCGGTGGGCCAGGAACTGCACACGCCGCTTACCACAACGCGAGGTGCACTCCAACAGGCTCGTCGTCTTCTCCAGCGCGTGCTCGAATCACCCATGTCAGACAATGCTCGCGATCCGCTCACAAAACTGCAGGGCTTGCTGGCGCGGGCTGAGCGACAGATTAGTGCGGAAATGCGACTGGTAGGAAATCTGGTGGATGCCTCTCGCATCGAGGCAAACACGTTCGAACTCTCTCTGGGATGGTGCAATCTGGTCGAAATTGTGCGAGAAACCGTCACAAACCAGCAAGAACTCACTGCTCAAAGGCTCTTTGAGCAGGAACTGCCAGCCGATGACCTGGTAGCGGTGATTGCCGACGCGGATCGCATCAGGCAAGCACTCACAAACTACCTCACCAATGCCCTCAAGTTTTCGCCTGCCGATCAGCCAATCAAAATATACCTGGAAGTACGTGATGCGCAGGCGCGTGTATCTGTGCAGGACAAGGGACCAGGAATCCTGGATTCTGAACAAAGCAGGATATGGGAGCGCTTCCATCAAGCTCAGAGACAGCCAGTAGGATCAGGCGGTGGACTGGGACTGGGATTATACATCACCAGGGCAATAATCCAACAGCACCGGGGTCAGGTGGGAGTCGAAAGTCATTCAGGGGAAGGATCAACGTTCTGGTTCACCCTCCCACTCGCTGATGAAACGTGGCACTAAATCTATTGTCCTTTCTTGTTTGCTCACTGATCCGGCGATAGAGAACTAAACGAGGTGCTGATAAAAACGGTTGCCATTTTACGCAAATCACCCACTTAAGAGTAAGGTGATCGGTAGAGCTCTGTCCTTCTCGCTTGACAGTAGACAGGCACAGTAGTAAGCTGTCCCACAAGAAAGCAAATCCTCTGCTGAACGCAGCGATAGAAGGGCCATAGGGCAAAAGCTCATGAACAACTTCAGTGAAAAGGTCAACTTTATCTGGAGCGTAGCAGACCTCATTCGAGATACTTTCAAGCGCAGTAAATACCAGGACGTAATCCTCCCACTCACCGTACTCCGCCGCATCGACTGCGTACTACAACCCACAAAAGAGCGCGTTCTCGAAATCAACGCCAGGCTAAAAGGCAAACTCGAAAACCTCGCTCCCCAGCTTAGCAAAGCCTCCGGTTACGCCTTCTACAACACCTCGCAGTATGACTTCGACCGGCTACTGAGCGACGCTCCACACCTCGCTGCCAACCTGAAAGCCTACATCAACGGCTTCAGCGACAACATGCGTGAAGTGCTTGAAAAATTCGACTTCAATAACACTATCACCAAACTTGAAGAAGCCGGTCTCCTTTTTCTCGTGATGGAAAAATTTAAGAATATTGACCTCCATCCCGACGTAGTCCCCAACCTTGAAATGGGCTATATCTTCGAAGAACTCATCCGTAAATTTAACGAGGCCCTGAACGAGAACCCTGGTGAGCACTTTACCCCACGTGAGGTAATACGCCTGAT
>MNIY01000143.1 GCA_001919995.1 Ktedonobacter sp. 13_1_20CM_4_53_11 | reverse complement strand
ATCTTGCGCAAGAGGGGCGATCTCCTTCAAGACCTCCGTATCTATATCGATATCTCCCCGGTCTTCGCCTGACGCGCACGATTCGCATAACAGCACTCGAACCCTGCTCGTCGCTAGAGGCCCTTGAGTTCTCAAGGGCCTCCCACAGTTCTCGTCTTTCACCCCACCGGCTCGTCCCAATCGACCTTGTTAGGAGTAGATCCACTCTTGCGTGTCTGGCTAGCGATCTGATTCCTTTTCGTCTCCCTCCTCGGTGGCCAGGAGAGCGAGGTCTGGACGGGCAACCTTCCGTCTGAGGTTTCTGTCAGGGTTCCGTCTTTCATCTCTCCAATGAGCTTCTCCACCCAGGCTTCCTCGCCTTCAAGCTGGGCCAGTCGATACTCATCCTCGATGTCAAGGAAGAAGGAAATCTACAAATAGCTGGCTGTGGCTATGCTATAATCAGACACAGCATTTGATATGAAAAGGAGTATGGGACCATGCCGCGAGATTTACCAGTAGGAAACGGAAGGCTGCTCCTGAATTTTGATAAAAGTTATAACCTGCGTGACATCTACTGGCCGCACGTGGGTCAGGAAATACACACTGCCGGGGATATCTCCCATACCGGTGTGTGGGTGGATGACCAGTTTGCCTGGCTGGATGCTCCTGAATGGCAGCGCGAGATGGTATACGAAAAGGAGACGCTTGTTACCCATGTCACTCTTCATCATGCAGGACTGCAATTGCAACTGATCTTCCGCGACTGCGTAGATTTCTACCGCGCCATTTTCCTACGTCAAATCTTTGTGACTAACCAGGCTGATCATCCACGCGAGGTGCGTCTCTTTTTCCACTACGACTGGCACATCTTGGACACGGCTCAAGGCAACACTGTCTTATATGATCCGTCCGAGCAAGCGCTTTTAGCTTACAGGCAGCAAGCCTATTTTTTAATGAATGGGCAAGTAGGGAGCGGAACGAATGCGCATGTGGGTATTTCCAGCTGGGCAACAGGCGTCAAAGAATTCAATGGATCAGAGGGAACCTGGCGGGATGCCGAGGACGGTGTTTTGGGCCGTAACCCCATTGCCCAGGGATCCGTTGACGGCACGCTCGCGCTGCATCTGCCAGATATCTCACCGGGGTCGGAGATCATTGCTTTTCACTGGTTGGCAGTTGGTCCAGACCTGAATGTAGTGATAGAGTCAGAAAATAGGATACGCCAGCACGGACCCGAAAGTTTCATTACACGCACGCGCAACTACTGGTATCGCTGGGTCAATAAACAACAACAGGATTTCGGGGACCTCCCGGCGGAACTGGTGGACCTCTACAAGCGGAGCCTGCTCGTTTTACGCACACAGATCGACTATAATGGAGCTATTATTGCGGCGAACGACGCCGATGTCGAACATTTCTCCCGCGATAGCTACTCTTATATGTGGCCCCGCGATGGTGCACTGGTTGCAAATGCGCTAAGCCACGCGGGATATTCAGAAATCACGCGCATGTTCTACGATTTTTGTAACGCGGTGCTGACGCCAGATGGCTACCTGCTGCACAAATATAACCCTGACCGCTCCTGGGGCAGCAGCTGGCATCCCTGGATGGATCGAGACGGTAACCCGCAGCTTGCCATACAAGAGGACGAAACCGCGCTCGTCCTGTACAGCCTGTGGCAGCACTATCGAGTCTTTGATGACGTTGAATTTGTCGCCCCTCACTACCGCACACTGGTCACGCCTGCAGCCGATTTCTTGGCCAGCTATCGCGAACCGCATACACGACTGCCGGGACCCTCTTATGATCTGTGGGAGGAGCGACTTGGCATCCTCACTTATACCACTTCAGCTGTCTATGCAGGGCTGGACGCGGCCGCCAATTTTTCGGCAATATTTGGCGAAGAAGAGCTGGCAACGAAATACCGTACAGCCGCCGATGAGATCAAGCAGGCTACGCGGCGCTACCTGTGGGACGAAGAGCGCGGGCATTTCCTGCGCATGATTACTGTGGACAAAAATGGCACCCTTCACAAGGATGCAACGCTCGACAGCAGCTTATGCGGGCTCTTCCAGTTTGGCATGTTCCAGGCGACTGACGAGCTTATCGAGCGTACCATGCAACAACTTGAGCGAACACTGTGGGTGAAAACGCAGGTCGGGGGCATGCCCCGCTACGAGAACGATTATTATTACCAGGTGACACATGATCTGAGCCAGGCTCAGGGGAATCCCTGGTTTATCTGTACCTTGTGGCTGGCTCAATACAAGATTGCTTGCGCCAGCACTATAGAGGAGTTGCACGAGGCCCTACCGCTCCTGGAGTGGGCGCTTAAGCACGCCCTCCCCAGCGGGGTCATGGCCGAGCAGGTGAACCCATTCACCAGCGAGCCTTTGAGTGTATCTCCTCTGACCTGGAGCCATGCTGAGTTTGTGCTGACTGTGCGCTGGTACATTGGGAAATACCACCGGTTTGCACCGACAGGTTAGAGGCAGGGCCAGAGAGTGTGCTATCATGTTGGCAGAGTTTTCTTGTGAAGCAGGAAGGGCAATGAAGGTTCATTGGCGAAGTTGTTGTAAAATACAAATAAGATCAACAATCTTGGAGGACCTATGAAAGTAATCACGGTCGCGGTATGGGTTCTACGCATAGCTGTACTCGCAGCGATAATTTTAGGTATCCTGTTCTGGACAGGTAACGCGGAAAATCTTATCCCTGTCCACATGCTTATAGGTATTATCGCCGTACTCTCCCTTTGGGTAATCGGACTGGCGCAAGGCTTTATCAAGGGCGGCAGTTTTGGCCTGGCGTTAGCAACATTCGTCGTGGGTTTAGCCCTTGCTATCGTTGGCTTATATCAGCAACAATGGCTCCTTGGCTCTTCCCACTGGATTATCCAAGTGATTCACCTGCTTCTGGGCCTCTCAGCAATCGGGCTAGGTGAAATGATCAATGGGCGCACAAGAAGGATTGTGAAGAATACCGCTGCGGCTTAAATCACACATAGGAGGAAACAAAAGCTGAGCGTCACACCTCTACAGACATAATAATACTCAGCTCATGTTTCCCAGAGTGATATCAAATCTCTCGCCCTACATGCCTATTGCCGATTATCCATACATATGATTAAATGAAGTCGGATTTTCAAACTTGGCGTTTCATTGATGTATACTGTAATTGTTTTGAAGGGGAATGAGCGTGAGCAATGATGAAAAGCGAAGACAGATTGCCGTGTATCCGGGTAGCTTCGATCCACTCACACATGGCCATCTCGATATCGCCAGGCGAGCAGCGCAGCACTTTGACACACTGATTATCGCCGTCTATGCCCATCCGGCAAAAAATTTGCTCTTTTCGGCAGAAGAACGCGTGTCACTCTGGCAAGAGGTCATTGCCTCCGAAGGCATGAGTAATGTACGCGTCGAGAAATTTACTGCACTCCTGGTAGATTATGTCCGTTCTGTGGGAGGGCAGGTCATTATCAAAGGGCTCCGCTCGCCCAACGACTTTGAAGCGGAGTTTCAGCAGGGATTGATGAATCGCAAGCTCGCTCCCGAAATTGAAACTTTTTGCTTATTAACCAACCTGGAGCAACTCTTTGTAAGCTCATCATTGTTAAAAGAAGTTGCTCGCCTGGGCGGAGATGTCGACGGTATGCTTCCCACTGTCGTCTTGAAAGCACTACAACATAAACTGAATCCGTAGCACGCCATCATCCTGCTGAAAAAAATCTCTCGCAATTTCGGATAGATTTTGATGGAATTCTCTCGCATGAGTTCGCATGCTGGAGAAGCTTCCATTCAACAGGTTTCAGCAGCATAGTAGGGAACGGAGGGAACACTATGGATATACTCTATCTAGTAGATCGTCTGGAGAATCTCATTGCAAACAGCAAGAGAATGCCACTGGTCAACCAAATTATGATCAAAGAGGGAGATATCCTCAACATTGTTGATCAGATGCGCACCTCTATTCCCGATGAAATCAAGCAGGCACGGCGCATCATTCAGGAGAAAGAGCGCATTCTCGCACAGGCTCAGTCCGACGCCTCCACGCTCTTGACACGTGCGCGCGAAGAGACCGAACGGGCTATGAACAGGGAAGGGCTCCTGCGCACCGCGGAAGCGCGCTCGCACGAACTTGTACGACAGGCTGAAGAACGAGCGCGCTCAGTAGTAGTAAAAGCTGAAGAGCATGGCGAGCAACTCAAAGCCGACGCAGATAACTATGTCGCTGAGACCTTGAGCAACCTCAAGGATCACCTCGCCAGTATCGAAATGGATGTCAGCCGTACTATTCTCAGTATAGAGAAGGGCCTCGAAAGTTTAGAGATAGCAGAGCCAGAGGAGGAAAACGGGGCAGAGGCAAAAGAACAGTACGAAGACCCCGAAGTGGCGCTCGACGACATGCCTGTACCTGCTCGCCCAATTCCCAGGCGCGCCTCGTTGGCAAATGATACTGGGGGAGGACCGCACTTCTAGCACGCTCCCAGGCACATTTTACGCGCGACCCTAGATCCATGGGACTCCCGCCAATATAGCATAGCACTCCTTGCTTGTAGGGCTTGACACTCTTGTCATGCTTGTCTATAATAAACGAGCACCACAAAGAAGCACAGTATCGACGATCAAGGTTATACTATAGCTTATTTTATCTACCAGCTCAATGTTACTCTCAATGGGAAGGGAAATAGATACTATGCTGTATAATGTGGCGCAGCTTATGAAGGCCTCTGTCGGGACAACGCTCGAGTATCCTCTTCATGAAGAAGATGTCCAGCTTGATGAAGATCTCAAAGTCGTCGGCCCGCTTGATGGTCATGTGCGCATTCGCCGCACCAACCAGGGTTTACTCATCGACGGTTGGGTGGATTTGGTACTTGAACTTTCATGCGACCGTTGTTTGACGACGTTCGAGCAACCCATGCATGTTACCTTTATCGAGCAATTTTATCCAACAGTTGACGTGGTGACTGGTTTAGCATTGCCTCCTATAGACGAGGAAGAGATCTTCCCCATCGACGATCACCATATAGTTGATTTGACCGAGGCAATACGACAAAATGTACTTACTGCAATTCCGATGGTAACTCTGTGCCGCGAAGATTGCGCGGGTCTCTGTCCTCAATGCGGACATGATCTCAATCTTGGCCCCTGCGATTGCAAGCCAGAAGTTGACACTCGCTTTAGCATACTTGAAAAATTATTACAAAACGGTTCAGAGTAATCATCACACAAGTAGATCTGCCTGATCTTTATTCGGGAGGGTATACTGGTGGAAAAGGAGGAAAAATTCTATGGGAGCGTTACCAAAACAACGAACGTCACATGCACGCCAGGGCGATCGACGTGCACATCAAGCATTGAAATTGCCACAACTTGTTGCCTGCCCGAATTGCAAAAAACCGCGACTTTCGCACCATGCCTGCCCTAACTGCGGCATGTACCGTGGCCGTCAGGTTTTTTTGCCCCGCACAAAGAAAAGTTAATAGACCTGTAAAGGGACAGCAGGGAATTTCTTTTCACCTGCTGTCCCTTCAAACTTCATAAAGAGTAAAGTGTGATGTCGACACAAGTCGCTTTTCTTTTTCCAGGGCAAGGCAGCCAATCTGTAGGTATGGGTGCTGATGTTTTTACGACATCAACTGCTGCGCGGCAGGTCTTCGAGACGGTAGATGAAGCATTGGGCTTCCCTCTCAGTTCGCTCTGTTTCCAGGGTCCTGAAGACAGGTTGCGCGAAACAATTAATGCCCAGCCTGCTATTGTGACTGTTAGTCTTGCTCTTTTAGCCGCATTTCAAGAAGCTCTCTCCCCACACAACTTTTCCTGGTCTTACCCACTTGCTCCCAGCTTTACCGCGGGACATAGCGTCGGTGAAATTGCGGCCCTGGTAGCTTCTGCTGCCCTTGATCTCAAGAGTGCCGCGCTCCTGGTACGCGAACGAGGTCGCTTAATGCATCACGAGGGAGTAGTTTGTCACGGAGGAATGGTAGCCATCATTGGCTTGGATGCGGAATCTTTGCAAGCAATCTGTCAGGAAGCCACAAATCAAGCTCTTGCTCATTACTCGACCGATCGCCATGACCAGGCATCACATCCAGGACTGGGAAAAGTCATAGTAGCAAACTACAACGCACCTGGGCAAATTGTTATCTCAGGTGAAGAATATGCCCTGAACGTGGCGATAGAGCTGGCGAAAAAGAAGGGAGCAAAACGCGTCATACCACTCCCGGTAAGTGGAGCATTTCACTCGCCCGTTATGGAACCAGCGGCTATCGGGCTGGCACAAGCCATTCGTTCAACTCCGATACAGGATGCAACAATCCCGATCATCGGAAATATCCATGCCGACCCGCTCACTAATGCGCAGGCATTACGCGAAGAACTTGCCCAACAAATAGCATCGCCTGTACAGTGGATTCGCACGATTGAATTCCTGGCCAGTACCGGCGTTACCATCTTTATTGAAATTGGACCCGGCCAGGCATTAACAGGTATGGTCAAACGGATTATAAAAGGTATCATCACCATTAATATTAGTAGCGCGTCAGACATCGAAAAAACTGCGACGATGATGCGTGAAATGGGTCTTGTACCTGAGGTATAATACAGTCAATACACCCGGCATCATCGTTCGATCTAAGCGTGTTCTGCAACCTTCCTGTAGTATTACCTTACTACCAATAAGTAAACAGATGTGGATAATATACTTGACAGAGACTTGAAAAGCGCATATCTTTGCAGTAAGGCACTCAGGCGTACAACAAGCTACATCATCGTTTAGTTTTTCAGCATGAAGGAAGGAGTGACCATAGTTCACTCAGAAGGAGATGCTCTCAATGGTAGCTGAATCGCTAGGAGTTGTACGTGTTGCGCGCCAAGTGTTAACAACCATCGTTATCAATGCGGCACTACAGGTTCCTGGCGTCATACGTATGGCCCAGGTGAGTGATCAGTGGTCTCGCTTTCTTGGCCGTGAAGTTCCCAGGCAGGGTGTAACCTTGACGGTTAAGGATAATACCGTAACTACCGACCTCTACATTGTCGTAGCAAATGATGTCAACATCGTCGATGTTGGCTCCGCCGTCCAGGAAGAGGTTGCCGCGGCACTTGAGCACATGGTTGGCATGCATGTACGCGAGGTCAATGTTTACATACAAGATGTCGCGTAGTGCATCGGACTACTACAAGTACAGAAATACATCGTTCTATAAAAGCTAAACTTACGCGCAGCCAACATAGCTAGCAACTATGCGAGGATACTATGCCTATAGGAATACGCAGGCAAGCTCGGATGATCGCCCTGCAAACACTCTACGAATACGATACCGCCCAACATACCCCCGCGGAGGTCTTGCAGCGTCATGTCGAAGATCGCCATTTGCAGCCAAAGGTGGCGGAGTACGCCAGCGAATTAGTTATAGGTGTCTATGACCATCTTGCTGATATCGATGCTCATATTCAGAGCGCTGCACGCGAATGGCCCTTACAACAAATGGCCAGAATTGACAAAAACATCCTTAGACTTGCAATCTACGAGATTCTGTTCAATAATACGGTACCAGCTAAGGCCGCCATTAACGAAGCAGTGGAACTCGCCAAACAATTTGGCAGTGACACTTCCAGCAGATTTATTAATGGCGTTCTCGGCACAATATTTAATCGGGCACAACAACAGCCCACCCCAAAAGCTGAAAGCGAGGTGAAATGATGGCAACCGTCTCTGAAAGACTCAAAAAGATCATCGTCGACCAACTCGGTGTTGACGAAAGTGAGGTTGTTCCTGGTGCATCTTTTGTCGAGGACCTCAATGCCGACTCACTTGATCTAGTTGAGCTTATCATGTCTCTGGAAGAAGAGTTCAAACTCCAAATTTCAGACGAAGATGCGGAGAAGATCACAACGGTCCAGGAGGCCGAGGACTACATAGAAGAACACTTGCGGTAATTTGAAAATTGGATGATTGGACGCCCTGCCTCTTTACTGAGAGACAACATGCCCAATTATCCAATTTTCTTTCTTCTGGCAATTTGATGTCACATTTCACCTTTCTCATGCATCTACATTACTGTAACGCGTAATTGAAACGCGAAAAAGAGTGTTGTTGTGGATATGATACCCGCCGACAAGGCGGTAGAAGAACTCATTCATAAATATGGGAGATTGGTCTTCCACACTATCTATGGTATGACCGGCGATTGGGAAGAAAGCCAGGATCTCACGCAGGACACTTTTCACCAGGCCTTGAAATCTATCGACGCCGCTCGTTCCGTGAGCGGTACCCAATTTCACGAAAAAGCCTGGTTGATGCGTATTGCGCTCAACACTGTGCGGATGCAGCGTCGACGGCAAGGACTTTTCCGTTTTATTCCTTTCTCGCGTATGCAGAAAGGCAATCGAACAACAGAGGAAGCCTACGACACAGCAACAGATACGCTGAACGAGCAA
This sequence comes from Ktedonobacter sp. 13_1_20CM_4_53_11, assembly GCA_001919995.1. The sequence goes on along the minus strand of MNIY01000143.1, from coordinate 1,875 downwards.
GCAGCCCCGGTGCAGCCACCTGGCTACGGAGTGACAGGAGGAGACGATCCAGCTGACATGATCGCGGAGCGCGATGCAGTGCAACGTACAATGGCACAACTGCCAGAAACGCTGCGCGAGTGCCTGCTCCTCTCGATCGTTGGCACTTTCTCATCCAGCGAAATTGCACGGATGCTCGATCTGCAGGAAGCTGCTGTTCGCCAACGTCTCGCTCGAGCTCGGAAACAATTTCAACAATTGTATGCACTGGAAAATGGTGAACAAATTACCGACCATGGTATGCCTGCCACAACTACCGATATCAAGCAGCGGCAGGCCGGCGTCGATGAAAACCACGAGGGACGTGTCGAGAGCCGGGGAACGCTTCAGGAAGAAGACCTGCTCGATGCACCTTCCTCACTTTCTCGGAGAAGTTATGGAGAGCAATTCGATCGAAACCCTGCTGTTACGCCATTATGGTAACGCAGCCAGTGTTCCTGCCGGTTTGGAAGAAAAGTTGCGTGCCTCTGTTCATTACAAGGCTGAAGAATCACGTAAAGCTCAACTGGCTGCGGCACGTTTGCAACACAAGCGGGTGAGCAGACGACAAGCCATAAGGTTAGTAGCTCGAGGTGCAAGTAAGACGGGACTGGACTTATTGAGCACAGGCCTGGAAGGTTTGCAGGTACTTGAGGCGACGCTGATCGGACAAGATACTACCCAACCAGTTTTGCCATGATGCCGGACTGGCATCCACTAGTGGCGCCAGGTCAGGTCATCCAGCCTATCCAGGCTATTCGCAATCATCCCTCATTGTACATTCAACGTAGTGCTAAGTAGTGTTAACAATTGATATACACAAAGTAACCATACGTAAGTTAAGAAAGGATACCTAACTATGCCAGGATTACATTGGCCAGATTTGATTATCGTCCTTGTCATTGCCTTGCTCGTGTTTGGCCCCAAAAAGTTGCCGGAGATGGGTTCATCCATTGGCAAAGGCATTAGAGAATTTCGCAAGGGTATGTCAGAGTTGTCTCAACCAAAAGAAGATCACGAGGATGAACCCAAAGTCCCCCATGTTGAGGCACAGCAGCGCGAACTTCCCAGTCAAAGTGCCAGCGTTGATCACCAGGATCTGCAGGCTAAACCTGTTCAGAGCGAAGTGAGCCGCAGTGAAGTCAGCACTCCTGAAGCAACCCGTGAGTAGTTTTCACTGTATCCCCCTGCTTGGAGTAGAATTATGGCATCAAATAGAATAGAAGAGCAGGATATCCCGGAATCAAACTATACTGATCCCGTAGAGGACGAGGAGGAAGACCTTGATTCTTCCATGACCCTCGTTGAACACCTGGAAGAGCTGCGCTGGCGTATCTTAAAATCGATTATCGCTATCGCGGTTGGCTCCATTATCGCCTTTATCTTTCGGGTACCAATCCTTACCCTTTTAGAGCTCCCTTTGCCGAAAATGGCGGCGGACTCACTGACGCATGGTAAACCTGTTGTGACAGGAATTACTGAAGGCTTTACCGTCTTTCTTATGATCTCTGTCGCAGTTGGCTTCATCCTGGCTCTACCTGTGGTACTCTACCAGGCCTGGGCCTTTATATCGCCGGGGTTGCTGCCCAAAGAGAAGAAATACGCTATACCCTTCATATTCGCCGGGCTTATCCTCTGCGCAGTAGGTATTACGGTGGGGTTTTTTGTCCTACAATATCCTGTACAGTGGTTGATAACGTTTGCCTCGGATAGCTTTGCCGCGCTGATCACGGCTGGCAGTTACTTTACCTTTGTTGCGTTTTTCTTGCTCGCCTTTGGCATTGTCTTTGAGATTCCGCTGGTATTGACGTTTCTGGCCCAGGTGGATTTGATTTCTTCTCAGACCCTGACAAGGAA
>MNIY01000139.1 GCA_001919995.1 Ktedonobacter sp. 13_1_20CM_4_53_11 | reverse complement strand
GACAATTAGATTCGAAAGTTGCCATTGTGACAGGATCAGATAGTGGCATTGGTCGCGCTATCGCCATCCAGCTTGCGCAAGAAGGGGCCACGGTGGTAGTGAACTACGCACATGCCCAGGCGAAAGCCGAGGAAGTGCTCCATACTATCGAAAAGAACAATGGCAAAGCCCTGGTGATCCAGGCCGATGTTTCACAATACCAGCAGGTAGTAGGGCTTATCCAGCAGACTGTCGAACAGCTTGGTCGACTGGACATTATGGTCAACAATGCCGGTATGGAGATACACAATTCATTCCTGGATTACACTGAACAGCAGTTCGATCGTGTGATCGGAGTTGACCTGAAAGGCGCCTTTTTCTGCGCGCAGGCGGCTGCCCGCGAGATGGTCAAAAGCAAAACGGCCGGGCGTATCATCAACGTTTCGTCTGTTCACGAAGACATCGCGATGCCCAAAAATGCTCCGTACTGTTGCGCCAAAGGGGGAGTACGCATGATGACTCGCACCATTTGCCTGGAACTGGCCCCCTTCAATATCACGGTCAACAATATCGCGCCGGGAGCGATTCATACGCCGATTGATGCGGATGTTGAAGCCGACCCGGAGAAGATGGCGGCACTGCTCAAAGAAATTCCATTGCATCGCATGGGGCAACCCGAAGAGATCGCGAAGCTGGCGCTGTTCTTAGCTTCGGATGCAGCGGCTTACATGAACGGCTCGACCTATGTGATCGATGGTGGCTTGTCGGTCAACACGGGGGGGCTCTAGATCATTGTTTCAGGGGCCGGGAAGATGTGAATGAGGTGCATGGATTCTTCCTCTGCCCTCAAGGGAAGGATGCTTGTTAACTTGAACTGGCAAAGGAGCCGCAAGCATCCTTCACTTCTATGTGTACAGATTTGTCGTAGACCCCTGCCTGTACTTTCATAAAGACACTCACACATAATTTGAAGGGAAAAAGTCCATGGATACTCAGTATGATATCATCATTATTGGCAGCGGAGCGGGTGGTGGGACGCTCGCCCGTCACCTTGCCCCATCGGGTAAGAGCATTTTGCTGCTTGAGCGAGGCGACTGGCTGCCTCGCGAGCTTGAGAACTGGGATGCCGATTCCGTGTTCGTCAAGAACCGCTATGCCTCGCCGGACACCTGGTACGATAAAGACGGCAAGGCTTTCCAACCACAGGTGCACTACTTCGTCGGCGGCGCGACCAAGCTTTATGGGGCGGCGCTCTACCGCCAGCGCAAGGAAGATTTCGGCGAACTACGCCATTACGACGGCATTTCTCCTGCGTGGCCCATCAGCTATGACGAGATGGAACCGTACTACACGAAAGCCGAGCAACTGTATCAGGTACACGGAGCGCGGGGCGAAGACCCCATCGAGCCGCCGTCCAGCGCGCCCTATCCATACCCTCCGGTTTCGCATGAGCCGCGCATTCAAAAACTATCCGACGACCTCGAAAGGGCGGGCTACCATCCCTTCCACGCTCCCTGCGGGATCATGCTCAACGAAGACAATAGGCCGTTCAGCGCCTGCATTCGCTGCTCAAATGTTGACGGCTTCCCGTGCCTGTTGCATGCCAAATCGGATGCGGAGGTGATAGGTGTGCGCCCGGCGCTGGAGTATCCGAACGTCACCTTGCTGACCAACACCAGGGCCATTGAGCTCCATACCAACGCGACTGGCACCACCGTGACAGAGGTGGTGGTCGAGCGCAACGGAGAGATCGAAACCTACCAGGGCGGCATCGTCGTGGTCTCAGCCGGCGCTACCAACTCGGCCAAACTGCTGCTGATATCCGCCAATGACAAGCACCCCAATGGGCTTGCCAACGGCTCCGATCAAGTCGGGCGCAACTATATGTTCCACAACTGCACAGCGGTACTGGCGATCTCGAAAGAGCCGAATCCGACCCAGTTCCAGAAGACGCTCGCGCTGAATGACTTTTACTTTGGCATGGAGGGATTCGCGTACCCGGTGGGCAACATCCAGATGGTCGGCAAGTCCCAGGGACCGATGTTCAAGGGCGAAAAACCCGTCGAGACGAAGCTGGCGCCGATGTTTACAATGACAGATATCGCGCATCACGCCGTCGACTTCTGGCTCTCCACCGAAGACCTGCCGGATCCTAACAATCGCGTCAGCGTCGACAAGGAAGGGAAGGTCACGCTGAGCTATACGCCCAATAACGAGGTGCCAAAGCAAAAGCTGTACGACAAACTCAAGTCCATGCTCAATCACCTGGGCATGCACCCCGACCACCTGATCCCGCGCAGTGCCTACCTCAAGACCGACATCCCGGTTGCCGGAGTGGCGCACCAGGCCGGAACCTGTCGCTTCGGGAGGGATCCAAAGACGTCCGCCCTGGATGTCAACTGCAAAGCGCACGAACTGGATAACCTGTACGTCGTCGATACGAGCTTTTTCCCCAGCATCAGCGCGGTGAACCCGGCCTTAACGGCAATAGCCAATGCGTTACGCGTAGGAGACCATCTCCTCGAGCGCATGAAGTAGGCGGCGAAGCGCTCTCAAGTCGCCTGATCACTCGATCACCTGATAACCAGGGTGATCGGGTGAGGTGATGAAAGGCATTTCCAAAAGAGGAGATCAATATATCTTGGGGTAGAAATCTTTCCAATAAGCAGCAGGGTGCGTGTGACAAATTATAGCCCTTTCAGAGGACTCAGAGGGACAATCCATGAAGTTCATATGATCACTGATGATCTTGATGAGCTGTGTTGTTTTTACCTGGTCGCTCTCGAAGGAGTGCAAATGAAGGAACCCCTGTGGTTAGAATACCATGAGGTAGAACTCGTGGCTCCTCATGGTGACTCTTAGGAGTCGTTAAGAAATACCTTCCGGTCAAGAAGCAAGGGACAGATCATGACGTGTGCTCAACAGCAGCATCCATCGTCGCGAGCATGTCTTCATTCAGGCGCACCTGACCTGCGTCGTTGTCACGTTCGGTGTTCTGCGTCGACTGTTTTATCGCTTCCACCCTGATGTCGAGCCTTTTCAGACGAACATCTCCGTATGTTCATTGTCCACGAGTACCAGTCGTTCTAACGCAGGTACAGAAAGTATTCAAGAGGTGATGATCTATGTCAGCTCACAACGAGCAACCAGTGAATAACTGGTGGGCCGAGGGTGATACACCCGTCCATGCCGATTCCCATGTGACTTATCTCGTCGATGCGCACTCCGCCTTCCTCTCGATGTGCCGCCATTTTCTCATGGCACGTAAGTATATCTACATTGCTGCCTGGGGGTTGACTCCACTGATGGAACTGGTGCGTGGAGCAGACCAGCGCGCAGGACCAGACGGCAGTCCTGAACAGGAGGCGCTCCTGGCTGAACTCCGCACGGAAGGTCTCCAGGAGGCCGAGATTGACTTCTGGTGTACACACGATCTGACCGTACAAGCAGTCCTGGGTTCTATGGTGAGCAAGGGTGTTGAGGTGAAAGCATTGATCTGGGCCAGTTCAGAGCTGTTTTCACACTACGATCCCAAAGCAGCGCATGAGGAACTCACCCAGGTAGGCGTGTCCTGCATCCTCGATGACAGCTCCCATGGCATTCTGCATCACCCAATCGAGTCCTTGCATCAAAAAATCGCGGTCGTGGACGGCACCCATGCCTTCGTCGGCGGCATCGATATGCTGATTGAACTCAATGGCGATTACGACCGGTGGGATACGCACTCACACCACTACTCCTCTCCTATGCGCCGTAACCAAGGGGATCGCACCCCGCACAACTGGCATGATGCTCACGCCGTCATAGAAGGACCAGCAGTGGGGGACGTGGAACTCAATTTTCGCCAACGCTGGAATGATGTCGTCCAGCGACACGAGTGGGACAACCAGCTGCTCGTTCCCGAACACCCGCTCCCGCCTCCATTAGAAAGCACCAGCCTGGTACAAGTAGCTCGTACCATCCCCGCACACACCTACAGCTTCGCTCCAGTGCACGGTATCCAGGACATTGCCCAACTCTACGCGAACGCACTCAGCAATGCGCAACACTTTGTCTACCTGGAGAACCAGTACTTCTGGATCCATGCATTCTATGGGATCGACCATACGCTCCTGAGAATCGATAGCCCAGACATGGAGCGCAACCTACACGCGCTAGCGGCAGCATTGCGGCGTGGCACGACAGTCGCCATGGTGCTGCCCGACCATCCGAATGTAGGTCGTGATTTCACTGATGCCGGGCTTGCCCGCTTACGTAAAGAAGCGCCCGAAGCTGCGGCACAGGGGCGCATTCAGGTCTTCTGCCTGGCTGCTTCATCAGAGGGAGAAGGCGAAGAAGGCTACCGACCCATCTATGTGCATGCGAAAGTCGCGATCGTCGACGATCTCTGGTCAACGGTCGGCTCCGCCAACTTGAACAACCGGGGCATGCGCGACGATACCGAACTGAATGTCGCCACGCTCAATGCAGAACTGGCGCGTGGCTTACGCATGTTGCTCTGGGCTGAGCACCTCGAGCTGATTGGTGAAGAGAGTATGCTGACTGTTGCCCGTCACCTGGGTCATCAGCGACAGAGGTTGAGTGTAGATGAGCGAGCGGCAGGGCTTTTGCAGTCCTTACAAGAGACACTGGGGGACCCATTGGGAGGTCTGCAATTGATGATCGAGCGTGCGCAGGACAATCTGCGCCGTTTCAAAGCCAAACAACCCCTGGTGGGTCACCTCCTCCCCTATTTGACGGGGAAGGAGGCAAAGCAACAAGGATTGAATTTCCACGAAGAACACGGTTGGGTAGAAGTGCCTTAGGAGTCGTGTCGCTGAACATCGGGAGGAAGAAGGCGCCCGTGGAACCAACAGACGAACTGAAACATAGCGGCGATTCAGCCTCTGCGATGCATACACGGGCACCTGCATCGCGAACACAGCAGAAGGCGTCTTTTGTGGATGCGTTTCGACCTCAGTCAGGATCGAATGTCCAGCGCATCTATGGCATCAGCGATTGCGTCATAGCAGTCGCATTCACGCTCCTCGTTGAGAACATCCGGCTCCCTTCAGCAGGCCTGAGCGAGCCTCAGCTGCAGAGCTACATCTTGCATACCATCCTGCCCGATCTGCTGGTGTATCTTTTCAGTTATCTCGTGGTCGCCAGTTCCTGGATCTCGCACTACCGTATCTTCACCTATTTGCAGCGATCCAGCAGCCTCTTCATTATGTTGAACGTGTTGTTCCTGGCATCGATCGTTTTTCTCCCCGTCACTGTTGTATTTTTCTACGGCTACGGCAACCAGGCGGCTATCTGGCAAGTGTTCGCTACCACGCAAGTGGTCACCAGCGCAACACTTCTCCTGATGTGGGTCGTTGCGAGGGTAGACCACTTGCTGGATTCAGAGGTGCCTCCAGAGTACCTCAGATACACCACGGCTCGACTGTTTGTCATCCCAATTGGTACCCTTCTCTCCATTGGCATCGCCTTCTACAACGTCTGGGTTGCAGAGGGCATCTTTCTCTCCTTTTACGTCCTGGGGTGGTCCTTGCGCAGCCTCTATTATCGCCGCCATCCCGGATCGGGCTACCTGGAAGGGACCACACGCATCTGCTCGATTACAGACAATATGACAGCGGTGGCTATCACCTTCCTCATTGCAGCTATAACGGGCACACTCCTGTCCAACATTCATCAGCCTTTTTCGACGACGCTGGGCGCGGTGCTGGGAGAGTTACCTGTGTATAGCTTTAGCCTGCTGATCGTAGGGTTCTACTGGCTCTCCCACCATCGCATCTACATGGTCATCAGACGCCATAACATGATGTTGATCTGGCTGAACTTTGCCTTTTTGCTGTGCATCGAGTTACAACCTCCTTTCAACACGCTGCACGCAACCTATCCGAAATCGCAGCTTACGACCATCCTCTACGCCTCTAACCAGGCGGTCACAGGCCTGATGCTCCTCGTGATCTGGTTGTATGCAGCCAGAGGACACCGGCTCATAGATAAGTCGATAGACGGGTCGCAAATCATATCAATCGCATTGCGTGTCTTACTGCCCCCGATGATCTTTACTCTCTCCATTGCCATTATTTTATTTCGCAACGACCTGGCCATCTATTTCTGGCTGCTGGTGATTGTCCTGGAAGTGATCGACCTGGTCTACAGGCGCGTCCGGCGCGGCTCGCATAGGGAAGCTCGGGCTGAGGCCGATGTGTGATTTTATCGGAGAGTGCCATTCGCAATCCTCACTCTCCTTGCGGTTTTCCCGATTCTATCACTTCCTCATTGAGATGCAATTGCTCATTGAGATGCAATTGCGCTGGCTCACGGCCGGAGTAGTTTGCCAGCACGGTCACCGATAAAAGCAGCACTACTAGCAAAAACAGGGGCACAGAAATCATGAGAATGAAAAACTCCATCTCTTTCTCTCCTTGTTACTTTACACGCACGCGTTCGCTTGTGCGCCTTTCTCTGTGACGCATGCATGAGCGCAGGCATATCGTCTCCATTACTCAGCAGCAGGCTCAGCGGTAGGAGGGTGCGCCACCACATCCACACCCGCCACTTTCTTTACCTTAAAGACGTAGAACATAAACCAGAGTGAGGGCACAACAATGAGCAGGGCGATAATAATGCCAATCAGCAAGAGCGCCTGCGTGTTCTGGGGGCTGGCCGCGTTTTGCACCTGCACATCCGGGGGGATCAGATAGGGGAATTGTGACACCCCCCACGTCAAAAGCAAGGATGCCGCTACGGCGACGATCAAAATTCGTGCCCACCCGTAGCGCTTGAACCACAACGCCGCAGCCGCTGCCAACCCGATGAGCACGGTCGCAATGACCAGGGGGATCGCGTGATCCAGCATCCCGTTCCAGAGAAACGATGCCTCCGATGGCGCCAGGAGCAGGCAGGTAGATGGCAGCTATGGTCACACACAAGGTGAGCGCCATGGCTCCAATGGTCAAAGCAAACGGCGTTAACCAGTCGGATCCTGTATTCGTTTGCAGGTTTTTGCCTTGAATTTGTATGTGGCCGCTGGCAATGGCTGCCGCCGCCACGGCCAGGAAGAAGGGGGTCATGGCGCTGGCCACGCTAAAAATGCGGCTCAAGATCCTGGCGACCTGGCTTCTTTCAATGATGCCGTGCACTTTAAAGGCAAAGGCCGCGCCACGCAACACAATCCCGATCACCGCCAGCATCAACGGGATAAAGAGAATCACATTGATGTCTGCGAACGCGGGGGGAAACGCCGTAAAGAAGACCACCAGCAGGAAGATCAGCCACACGTGATTCGCTTCCCACACCGGATCCATGGAATCAACGATCAGAGCATCCTGGCGTGCCCCGCTGGGTCCAACGGCAAACAGCTCCAACATCCCCGCGCCGAAGTCGGCGCCACCGAGGACCGTGTAGGTGATCAAGGCGAGCCACAGAATACTCAGGAGCACATTAGACAGTGTCATAACAGCACCAACCTTTCCTCAAACGGCCGGCTTTTCAACCGGGCTCACGCGGGTGACTTCGGCCCATTCCATCTTTGGCATTGGCGTACGCGCCTGGCGCACCAGCAGGATGATCAGCATGATCGTCATCAGGATATAGATGATGGTGAAGACGCCAAACGTGAAATTGAGGTACGGGGCCGTGGTGACGGCTGCACTGGTACGCAGGTAATTATAGATGACCCACGGTTGACGCCCTTCCTCGGTGACGACCCAGCCACATTCGACAGCGATGAAGGCCATCGGTCCGCACAGAATAATACTCCATAATAACCATTTGTATTCAGGAATGACGCTTCTGCGCACGAAGAAGATGATCCAGAAGACGAAGGCCACGAGCATGATAAACGACCCGAACAGCACCATCAAATCAAAGGCCAGGTGGATGATGGGAATCAAGACATCGCCGGGTCGATCATTGGCAGGAACGGAGTTCAGCCCCTGGACCGTGGTATCCGGGCTGAAGCCAACCAGCAGGCTGAGTCCATCGGGAATGACCAGCCCCTGGGTATACCAGGATTGCTGTGGAACATTGGGAAAACCCATCAGGTGCAGGGGAACGTCATTGGAGGTGGTGTAGACGGCCTCCATGGACGCCAGTTTGACCGGCTGCTGCGTCTCCAGGCTGCGAGCGATGGCGTCCCCGGCGATCATCTGCAAGGGGATGGAAACCAACCCAACGACCATGCCGAGCAGCATGGCTTTGCGGTGATACGCATCACGCTTGCCGCGTAATATGGCGATGGCATAGACGGTTGCAACACCGAAGCCGATCCCGACAAAAGAGGCCAGGATCATATGCACCACCTCGTACGGCTGGGCGGGGTTGAAGATGGCCTGGAGGCTATTAATGCCGGTGATCTGCCCATTTTGAACCACAAAGCCGGTGGGTGTATTCATCCAGGAGTTCACCGTGACGATGATGAAGGCGGCGAAAAGGCCAGAGATCCAGATAGGGAAGGAGCAGATCCAGTGAGCAAGCGGCGAAAGGCGGTCCCAGCCGTAGAGATAGATGCCCAAAAAGATAGCCTCCGTGAAGAAGAAGATACCCTCAAAGGCAAACAGCGGGCCGATGATGGAGCCGGCAAACTGGGTATAGGAGGGCCAGAGCAGACCGAGTTCAAAGGAGATTACCGTGCCGGAGACGGCGCCGATGATAAAGATCATGGCGACGGCTTTGGACCAGCGACGGGCAATGGCCATCCAGACGGGATCTTTATGCCAGAGAGCAAGTCCCTCAGCGATACAGAGCATCAGCGGCATTCCCATGGCCAATACTACAAAGGCGATATGAAATGCCAGTGAATTGCCCATCTGGACACGTGCAGCGATTAAATTCGACATAAACATTTCTCCTTATTGTACAAGTGTGTTTACACTAGTCCATTTGTTCCTACGGAGCAGGAGCGCCTGACGACGCTCTTAGGGAGAGATTGAACCATGATTGCTATTCCTAACCTTTCTTTGTGCACACAATGCACGGCTATACTCTTGCTTCCTTAAATATACTGGCTTGAGGAGCAAAACACATCCTCAGAACGTACCGTTTTGGGGCGCTGGGGAAATTGGTAGTATCATGAAAGGGAGGGATCGCATGATATGTTTACACTAGTGGCTAGTGCATTTCCAACGAGGTTTGTTTCATTTGTTTCACTTGTTTCACTTGTTTCATTTGTATCCATTGTATCACTGTGTCATCTAGTGCATAAAAAAGGGAGATGTTCGGGGGTGCCTCCTCAGCTGTCTCACTATCGCGAATCCAATGGCAGGACGACAAGAGCGAGGGCACACCGCGGATCGTTGATACCCCCACCTGTACTATTCGCGCTAGATTCTTTATTTCCCTTGCAGGGCCCTATGTGAGCTTCAAGTGGCTAACTCCTTGCGCCTGACGTAACTCCTCTTGAGTGTGTCCCCATTGCTCGAGAACCTGGCTCAGTTGTGCTTCTAAGGGCGCTATTCGTTCTTCTGCTGCCATGGCGCTAGTATATCAGACAAGGGTCTTTCTAAGTGGGACTGTAGTAGTAGTATAGTGTAAACAGGCTATACCATCCACTCTGCCACGTTCCTGACCGTTTCCCTGACGTGCAAAAATAGTGTGTTTTGAGGATGTCATTGCGCCTCTAGACAAGTAAACTGGTAGACAGGATAGTGAGTGCTTTAAACATGTACCACTGCTGAATGTGGTTCAGGGCTCTCTTTGCCACTGAATTTTTGAAGCGCCACACGAAAGGATAAACATATGGTAACTCAGGAGCAAAAACAAAGTATCTCCGGTGTGAGAACTTATTTGCCGATCGAAGATTATGGGATCATTGGTGATCTCCACACCGTTGCGCTCGTCGGTAAAAATGGGTCGATTGATTGGTACTGCGTCCCCGCCTTCGATGCTCCCAGCGTCTTTGGCGCATTACTCGATGCTGAAAAGGGGGGATACTTCCAGATCGAGCCACGGGACACGTCTGGAGAGAGTCGAAAACAACTGTATCTCCCAGATACCAATATCCTCGTGACCCGCTTTCTGACGGAAACCGGCGTGGGAGAAGTGACGGATTTCATGCCCATTCAACAGGCGACCAGTCCCACCGATCGGCATGGCATCATGCGAGCAGTCCACGTCGTTACTGGCTCGCTGTCTTTCGAGATGACGTGCCGTCCCGCCTTTAAC